>JAJFIG010000305.1 GCA_021775195.1 Rhodospirillales bacterium
CCCGGCCTCTGCCCGCTCCAGGCTACCCATGAACCGCTCCCCGTAACGCCTCGCGACGGCGGCGCCCAGGTCCGCCTTCTTCGGGAAATGGTGATGGATACTGGCGCTGCGGATACCGACCTCGGCGGCGATATCGCGATAGCTGAAGCCGTTGTAGCCCAGGGTCTGGATCAGGGCCTGCGCCGCCTCGACGACGCGTTCCTTGGTATCGTCCATGCCGCCCCTTCGTGCCATGGCGGATTCCTTTCCTGTGTCCCGAATTGTCCGCCGCCCCGCGCTGCCCGGACCATCCCGCCGGCCCCGGTCCGTCGCGGGCCGGGGAACCGGCGAAAATTCCTTCTTGACACCTTAGCCCGATTTATCTACCTATGTCTAGGTAACCTACCTACTACTAGATAGAACCTTCAAAGGAGACATCAAATCATGAAGATTTACGAGTTCAATGCCTTCGCCAGTCCCCGCCGCGTACGCATGTTCCTGGCCGAGAAGGGCATCGCCGACCGCATCGATTTCGAACAGGTCAATGTTCCCGAGGGCGAGCACCGCGAGGACGGATTTCTGGCCAAGAACCCCTACGGAGCGGTTCCCACCCTCGAGCTCGACGACGGCACCTTCATCAGCGAGACCGTCGCCATCTGCCGCTATTTCGAGGAACGCCACCCGGCGCCCCGGCTGATGGGTGAGACCTCCGAGGAAAGGGCCGCCGTCGAGATGTGGCAGCGTCGGGTCGAGAATTCGGTCTTCGACCCCGTTGCTGCCTTTTTCCATCACGCCACCCCTGGTCTTGGGTCCCTCGAGACCTACCAGAACCTGGAATGGGGCGATCACAGCGGGAATAACGCCGTTGCCGGCATGCGCAAGCTCGACGCCCAGCTCGCCGGCCACGCCTACATCGCCGGCGACGGGTTCACCATTGCCGACATCACGGCGCTCTGCGCCATCGACTTCGCCGCCCTCGTCGACATTGCCATTCCCGACGATTGTGCCAATCTAAAGCGGTGGTACGGCGACGTTTCGACGCGCCCCAGCGCCGCGGCCTGAGCGCCGGGCCGTAGACACCGGAGAGGAGCAGGACCCATGAAGATCAACAACGACCTCGCTCGGCGCGCCGTCGTCGACAGCAACGCCCTGGACTGGGCCGCCACGCGCCTTGCCGGGGTCGAGCGCCGTATGCTCGAGCGCGACGGCGCCGAATCGGGGCGCGCCACCACCATCGTCCGTTACGCCCCCGACAGCCATTTCTCGTCCCACGTCCACACCGGTGGCGAGGAGTTCCTGGTCCTCGACGGCGTCTTCTCCGACGATTACGGCGATTTCGGCCCCGGGATGTATGTGCGCAACCCGGTCGGTTCCGAGCACCGCCCCCACAGCACCGACGGCTGTACCATCTTCGTCAAGCTGTGGCAGATGGATCCCGACGACCAGGACTACGTCCGTATCGACACGACAACCGCCCGCTGGTCCCCGGGCCTCGTCGACGGGCTTTCGGTGATGCCGCTGCACGAGCACGGGTTCGAGCAGGTCGCCCTGGTCCGCTGGGAACCCGGCACCCAATTCACCCGCCACGGCCATCCCGGGGGCGAGGAAATTCTCGTCCTTGACGGCGTCTTCGAGGACGAGCATGGCCGCTACCCCGCCGGCACCTGGATCCGCGGCCCCGTGGGCAGCGTTCACACCCCGTTCAGCACCGAGGGCTGCACCATCTACGTCAAGACCGGCCACCTGACCGGCATCCAGGCGCAAGAGGCGGCAGGCTAAATCCGGCCTTTGCGGTACGAGCGCTTGGCCGCGATCCTGCCGTCGCGGATGGTCAGCAGGTCCACCAGGTGCACCTCGTAGGGCTTGCCGCCGTTTGGCGTTCCCGTGGTCACCGACTCGACCACGGCGAACTCCGCCGTCACGTAGTGGCGGATTTCCTCGAAGTGCAGGTCCGGGACCCGCTCGAACACCGACGCCGCCAACTCCCGCGCCGCCGTCCTGCCGACGGCGCGCTCGCCCCAGGCTTCGGAACCGAAGGAGGCCTCGAAGACGACGTCGTCGGTGAACATGTCGGTGATGCCGTCGATGTCGTGGGCCTCCCACACGGCATTAAAGCGGCGGATGAACGCCTCGCCGTCGAAGTCCGCCATGATCTCCTCCATCCCGCGCACCGATGATCCGCCACAATAACCCAGGGCGATCACTGTATGTAGCATTTCGCCATCGTCGCTGGACTCGCCGCCGGTCCCCCCGTCCACGGTTTCTGTCGCTCCCTTCGGCCCGGCGCGCGGCCCGGAAAACAACCCCGAGTGTCGGGATTCTTTACACAATCGCGCTATCGGTTTTGATTCATAACACATTGAAAATAATTGAATAACCGACTGGTCTGCATACAATAATATGCAATCGATAATTTCAGGTGTCGGAATTCTTTACACCCATAGATTTACGCCAATAATCCCCTAACCTTTTGTGGTCAAAGCCGAATCCACGTTCAGTCCGGAATTCCACCGCCTCAATGCCGCCGAAAAGTGTCGGGATTTTTTACACTTTCGACGGGCACCGGCGCATCCGAAATCCCTAAGTCATTGAAATTCAATGATACCAAGCTATTGGCACGAAATTTGCATGTATTCTAGCAAAAGTCGTCTAGCGGCTGGATTGTCTGGAGACGATGGATACGGGTCGAAATCGAGCGAGAGGGCCGGAAAACATAGCGGCAATGGGATGCGCGTCATGGCTCGACAGGAGGGAGTTACGATGATCACACTGGGCAAAAGTCGTTCTGGAGTTGAGAAGGCAGCGGTGCTGTCCCGGACCGTGTGGCGCATGTTCCTCGGCGCCGCGGCCTTGGTTGTGGCGACCGTTTTTGCCCAGCAGCAAACCCAGGCGGCGGTCATCACCTCTGGCTGCGCCAACACAAACGTTTCCTGTTCCCTTGGGGAACTTATTGGCGGAGGCACCATCCAGGTCGACGACAAGCTGTTCACCAATTGGCAACAGACTTTGTCGCTTACCGTCAACAATGTCGGCGGCTTCTTATCTGCTAATCGAATCGCCGTTTCTGGCGCGGGGGAGGGTACCAGCGCTCCCGGACTCACGTATACCAATCTCGGTCAAGTGAATGTTGGGTTATTGATTAAAGGTTGGGGGCTCTATGAGGGTGTCGCAGGTGGAACGCTCGTGCCTCCCTCTTCGCTGGCACATCAATTTGCTTTCGATGTTGTGGTCCAGGGCACTGACCTGATCGAGGACAACACCCTCGATATGGTTCTGGATACCTTCGTCGACCCGGGGTTCGGCGCGTCCGCCACCGTCGGAGAGGTGGTGTCCGACATCACCGATACAACGGTGCTGGGGACCAAGACCGTCACCGACGCGTTGCTTTCGGACTCGGCGATGTTTTCTCCCCAGCCCAGTGTGCACGTCGTCACCAC
>JAJFIG010000306.1 GCA_021775195.1 Rhodospirillales bacterium
AACAGCTCGCCGATGCGGGGCGGCCGTCCCTGGGGAAGGTAGATGCGGCTGTTCTCCGCCCATCGCCGGTAGCCGGCCTCGTAGGTGGTGATGTACTCGGCCAAAAGCGGGTACACCGGGAACCCGTCCCCGGCGAAGCGGATGGCCGCCGCCGCTGCCTCGCCGAAGGAAATGGTGCCGAAGCGCTCCAGGGCCTTGATCCACGCCGCCGGTGCCGCCGGGACGACGGTGCGCAGCAGCCCCTCGGGGATGGCGCCGCCGTGCTCGCGGACGAAGAACTCCACCGTCGCCGCCTTCGGCCACGTGCCCAGGCCGTCGATGGTTACCACCTCGCCGGTGTCGGCCATGCGGATCATGATCGGGGCGACGCCGCCGACGCTGACCAAGTCGCTGTGCAGCACGCCGAGCGCAATCCCCGCCGTTACTCCGGCATCCACCGCGTTGCCGCCGCCGTTGAGGACGTCGAACCCGGCCTCGGCCGCGAGGTAATGGCCGGCGGCAATGGCGTGCCGTGTCGCCATGACGACGGGACGCAGTGCGGTCATTGCTGGAACTCCCTGGTGGGGCTCATTTTTTTATAGGCTCGCACATTTGGCGGCCCGTTGTCACGCCCGGCCTTGCCCCTTGATGACCAGGGCCGTGCCCATGGCCTCCCCGGGGTCGACGATCAGTCGGTCCGGCTCGTCGGCGATGAGACCGACGCCGCGGCCTTTGAGATAGGCCCGAGTCGCCGCCAGGTCCCCCGACACGAAGCCCATGGCCGCGGTCGATGGCGCCGGCGGCGGGACCAGGCCGGCGAATTTTTCCGCCACCGTCTCCGGCGTCAGGAACCTCAGCCGCCCCCGGTCCAGCGCGACCGCCATCCCGTCAGCCGTCTCCTCCGTCCGCCGGTTGGTGAATTGCGCCAGCCGTTCGGCGCTGGCCTTCGGGTCGTCGACGGCGAACACCGTTTCCGCAAGTCCGGTGATGCCGTTGTCGCGGGTGATGTAGCGCCCCTGCCAGACCTCGTCCGGGGTCAGGTGGGTGAGCATCTGAATGCGCCCCTCCGGAACCGACCCGAAGCCCGCCCGGACGACGGTGAAGGCGACCTCGGTTTCTGAGCCGTCCTCGGCCTCGACGGTGCGCCTCAGGTTGACCGTCGGCTGGATTTCGAAACCGGCGTCGGCCAGGCGCTTCGCCTCGGTCTCCGCATCAGTGACGGTGAAGGCGATCAGGTGGACGCCGACGTAGCGCTCCATGCTGACGTAAAGGTCCCGGGTCACGATGGTGTCGAGGTCCGCCACCGGGGTCAGGATTTCGAGATATCCGCGCTCCAGCATCACCAGCCGGTTGGCCGAACCCTGGGGAATCACCGCCCCGGTTTCCGTGTCCCGGTCGCCGTGAATGGAATAGGGCGTCAGCGGGAACCCGAGCCGGGTGAAGGCCCGCGCCGCCGCCTCGATGTCGGGCACCATCCAGGCCACGTGATCGAGGAATACGTCGCCCGCCTCGGGC
This sequence comes from Rhodospirillales bacterium, assembly GCA_021775195.1. Taxonomy (GTDB): domain Bacteria; phylum Pseudomonadota; class Alphaproteobacteria; order Rhodospirillales; family 2-02-FULL-58-16; genus JAJFIG01. The sequence continues at coordinate 1,495 of JAJFIG010000306.1, forward strand.
AGTTGTCGGTCCCAGGACGTCATCATCGGGTTCCTTTTTTCTCGCAGCCGTCCGAGTTTACACCATGGCATCAGCGGCGCCAGCGGGCTCAAGAGCCTGCCCGGAAAACCGATTTGCCACCATCAAATTGTTTCCGTTTGGTCGGATAGTGCTCTAAGCGAAATTTCGTAGTGATGGTATGCTGGAAAATGCGAAACCGGGTCCGCATGTTTATGCAGGCCGTCAGCGTGTCCGAATGGAAGGCGATGCAGATGAAAAAAATATTGGTTGCCATAGATATCGAGAGAAGTGGCGGCAACGATTTTAGCATAAAGGCGGCTCAGGACATTGCCGGGGTCATGGGCGGTACACTTGTCTTTCTGTATGTAGTCGAACCAATGCCCAGTTATGTCATCTCTCAGGTTCCGGAGGCGTTGATCGGGGAGCAGAAGTCTCAAGCCGAGGAGGAACTGGGCAAACTGGCGGCGCAGTACGGTTGTTCCGACATTGTTGTTCGCGAGGGGACTCCCGCGACCGAAATTATCGAGCACGCATCCGAAATCAACGCGGACCTTATCGTCGTAGACTCTCACGATCCGGATCTGTCGAATTATTTCATCGGCTCCACCGCCAGCCGGGTGGTTCGGCACGCTCATTGTTCGGTGCACGTCGTGCGCCACCCCGACGACCAAGATTAGGGCAGACAGGGCTCCTTAAGGCCAAAACCCGTCTTAAGCGACCAGCCCAAATGTGATCCGTTGATCTCCTCACGGCAGCCATGGTCTGCTGAATAGCTAGCGGTCCAGGTCTTGTTTCGGCGAAATTTCCGACCGGGACACGACCCGACCGCGTACTGGGCTGACCCTGCACACTCCGTTGTGTTACTATCGCCGCGTCCCGGGAGACTTGGCGCGCGAAAGGATCCATACCATGATCATCGACCACCGCACGTACATCGTGCAGCACGGCCGCATTGGCGAATACATCAAGATGTTCGAGGCCACCGGCCTGCCGGTGCAGTTGAAGCACCTGGGCAACCTGATCGGTTATTTCCAGACCGCCGTCGGGCCCCTGAACCAGGTCGTGCATCTGTGGGGGTACGAGGATTACGGCGACATGGAGCGCCGCCGCGCCGCCCGCGACGCCGATCCCGATTGGACCGCCTACAAGGCCCAGTCCGCCGGCATGCTGGTGAGCCAGGAAAACAAGATCCTGTCCCCGGTCTCGTTCTCGCCCCTGAAGTGAACAGGCGGGTAGGGGGGTGATGGCCATGGAGGAAATGACCTGTGACGTCCTCGTCGTCGGTGGCGGTGTCACCGGCCTTGCTGCCTCCGTCGCCGCCGCCCGTTCGGGCGCCCGCACAATCCTAATCGAAGCCCGTCCCTTCGTCGGCGGCAACGCCACCACCGGTTTGTGCCTCCACAACTTCGTCAGCCAGCAGGGCCGCCAGGTGGTCTTCGGTTTTGCCCAGGAAATGGTCGACCGCCTGATCGACGCCGGCGGCGCCGTCGGCCACATCCCCTACGACGGCTTCGTCTGCGCCGTCACCCCCGTCGACGGCACCTGGTTCCGCATCGTTGCCACCGAGGTCCTGGCCGAGGCCGGGGTCACGGTGCTCACCGGGGCCGGCGTCGTCGGCGTCGATGCCAGGGACGCCCGTATTCACGGCGTCACCGTGGCCATGAAGGGGGGCTTGCGCACCGTCCGCGCCCACACCTACGTCGACGCCAGCGGCGACGGCGATGTCGCCGCTCTCGCCGGCGCACGCTTCCGCAAGGGCGCGCCCGGCACCGGCAAGATGCAGCCGGTCTCCATGATCATGCATTTCCACAACGTCGACACCGTCACCATAGCCGACGAACTGGGCGAGGTCGCGCCGGCCATGGGCACCCGGCGCGACCATCAGGAGCCCTTCCCGGTCTATTTCAACGGCACCTTCTCCAAGTGGAACAAGGAAATCCGTGACGCCGAGGTCTTCCCCAACCTCGACCGCCATGTCTTCTTCAACACCGTCTGGCCCACCCGGGTCAACGTCAACACCTCCGCCGTCGTCGGCGTCGACGGCACCGATCCGGTGGCCCTCGCCAGGGCGACCACGGCCCTGGTCCGCCAGGTCACCGGCGCCGGCGAGTTCCTCAAGCAGCACGTGCCCGGCTTCTCCCGCGGCTATTTCGAGCCCGCCGCCATCGTCGGCGTGCGCGAGACCCGCAACATCACGGGTCTCTACGAGATCAGCGACGACGACATCCGGGCCGGGCGCAAGTTCGACGACACCATCGGTCAGATCTGTTTTCACGTCGACATCCACGACCCCGACACCGGCCAGGCCCAGTTCCATCCCATCGGCGACGACGGCGCCTTCGACGTTCCCTTCCGCGCCCTGCTGCCCGAGGGCTTCGCCAATCTGGTGATCGGCGGGCGCTGCATTTCGGCCTCGTCCTATGCTCACGGGGCGACCCGCAACATGGCGCCCTGCCTGGTCACCGGCCAGGCGGCGGGGACCGCCGCCGCCATGGCCGCGTCGGCGGGTGTGGAGGTGCCCAATCTTCCCGTTCCCGACCTCCAGGACCGGTTGCGCCGCGACGGCGCCTACCTGGGCGAGCGGTAGCATCGCCGGCGAAAGGCGACTAGGTCATGGACTCATTAACTGGTGTTGCGATTGGCGAGGTCCGCTCCACCCCGCACAGCGGACCAAATTCAGAACCGCCGTTTAGGACTGCTCCTGACCCAAAGCAGACATTCTTAAAACTCATACTTCCACAGGCTCTATCACCATTTGGCTTTGCCGTTAGGTAGCCGTGGTACATTTTCGTTCAACTGACGGTGAATGAGGCAGTCGATGGTCCGTGAGCCTCACTCAGACAGACTCAATAAAACCCGGGTTTCCAGATTATCGAGGCAAGCAAGCCACCCTTCGCCATGCTGAGCACGAATTTCTTCGGAGGGGAAGAGGGCATGGGTGAGGACAAATTCTGTTCTGTTAGCAGACAGTTCTTTGAATGCCAGATCAACGCGGGAATTACTAATCACCGGGGATGACCAGGTAAAGGTGATCTGACGATAGCGAATAATTGATGTGTATTCGCCAAATATATGAACATCGCTCGATGGCATGTGCATGATTATTGAATATTTGCCGCCGATGCTAAAATTGTTGGTCACTGTGCTGTCGCAAAAATCCTCTCTCCGAGCGAATAACCATTTGGCCATTTTTGAAGGCTGGGACCAGGCATCGAACAAGGTCCGCTTAGAACAATTGAAGGTGCGTTTTATAACCAAATCATCTAAATCAATGGCCATTTTTCTCCCCAAGTGCTTGGGTGTCGATATAGGATTCCAATTCGTTCAGGCGGAGTTCCCAGAATTTGGTCTGCATAGCAATGAATCTTGCAACTTTGCGCCAAATGTCAAAATTCATATGGCAGTAGACCTGTCGCCCCCGTTTGCTTTTATAGATCAATTCTGCATTTTCGAGAATTTTGATGTTTTTGGAAACTGCCCCCATGGTCAAATCAAAACGACTGGCCAAATCGCCAACCGTTTTTGACTCCTCGGACAACTCCGTCAGGATCAAACGTCGTTTTGAATCCGACAAGGCAAAAAATATACTATCTAATTGATATTCACTTTCCATAAGTGGAAACTATCAAAAAATTATTCTAATATCTAGTCTATAAATTACTGTTTCTAAACAATTATAAAATTTTCTATTTTAGAGATATGATTATTCATTTTTCGTGGATGGTCGCTAAAATCAAGGAGTGTGACTTAAACAAATTTATGAAAAGGAAAATTTTAAATGCCAAATATTACCCACACGATTTCCACCTCCGTTGACCTGAATAAGGCCATGTCGGCGATCACATCTCTAAATGGCTTAAATAACTGGTGGACAACGGAGACAACCGGCGATCCCAGTGAAGGTGGCGTCCTCGCCTTTCGTTTTGGAGGCGGTGGCCCGGACATGTCGGTTGAGAAGGTGACGGAAAATGAGGTGATTTGGAAATGCGTTAGCGGTCCTGAGGAATGGCTCGGTACGACGATCGAATTTCGTTTTCAAAGGGAAGAGAACGGAAATACAGCGCTCTATTTCACCCATCGGGGCTGGGCCGAAGAAACGCCATTCCACTATCATTGTTCAATGAAATGGGCGTCATTTTTGCTTAGTCTTAAAGAGTATCTCGATCTCGGGCAGGGCCGACCATTTCCGAACGATATTCAGATCGAAGGCCCGACATTAAAACAGGTCGCCTGATTATATCGAATTGAGAGCCCGGCGATCTATAATTCCATCGCCGGGCAACTCCGAGCGGCTGTACCTGAATTATCAATTTATTGAAGTTAGCCAGACCTACAAAATCTTCAAAAACTGTCAGAATGCGGAAAAGTCCGCTTCTGGCTACAGGCGGAAGTGCCCAACTGCGCGGATTTGCGACCGGTGTTGGCTCTAAAGCCGACATCGGCGCCCCACCGCTGACCCAACTCTCGTTTATGAGTACACGCCCTAGAGCCCTATCCGGTCAAATGGTTCCATTTGGCCGGATAGGGCTCTAGAGTGAGCCATGTTCGAGAACTTCACCCAAACCGACATCAAGACCCTGGACGCCGTCATCCGCGTCGTCCATGGCGGCGACGGGCCGCCGCTGCTGCTCCTCCACGGCTACCCCCAGACCCACGTCATGTGGCACAAGATAGCGTCCCGCCTGGCCCGCCACTTCACCGTCGTCGCCACCGATCTGCGCGGCTACGGCGACAGCTCGAAGCCGCGCAGCGACCCCAAGCACGTTCCCTATTCCAAGCGCGCCATGGCCAACGACCAGGTCCAGGTGATGACGGCGCTCGGCTACGAGGAGTTCCAGGTCGTCGGCCACGACCGCGGCGCCCGGGTCGCTCACCGCATGGCGCTGGACCACGGAGCGCGGGTGCAAAAGCTGGCGCTGCTTGACATCGTCCCCACCGAACATCTCTTCTCCACCCTCGATCAAACCGTTGCCACTGGCTATTACCACTGGTTTTTCCTGATCCAGGGAGATGGCCTGCCGGAGACCATGATCGGCGCCGATCCCGAATACTACCTGCGCTACAAGTGCGGGCACTGGAGCGCCAACCGGGATTGCTTCACCGACGAGGCCATGGCTGAATACATCCGCTGTTTCAAGAATCCCGAGACCATCCACGCCACCTGCGAGGACTACCGCGCCGCCGCCTCCGTCGACCTCCAACACGACGCCGCCGACATGCACCGCCGCATCGACTGCCCGGTGCTGGTCCTCTGGGGCGACGAGGGGTTGATGGGGCGCCATTACGATGTCCTCGAAACCTGGCGCGACCGCGCCACCGATCTGCGCGGTCAGTCCCTGGCCTGCGGCCATTACCTGGCCGAGGAGGCGCCCGATGAAACCTTTGCCGAGCTCTTCGACTTCCTCAAGGACTGAGAAGAACCGGCGGGCGGGGGAACGGCGTCATGTGGGTGTTGATCAGCGGCGTCCTGCTGCTTGCCGCCATCCTAGGGGCCTTCTGGCTCAAGGACCACCTGCGCTCGCCCTTCCTGCTCCGCGTCGCCTACCACGAACTGACCGCCCGCCTTGCACTTATCGCCGCCGGCCTTATCGTCATCGGCTTGCTCCTGACCGGCGGTGACATCCTCGAAACGCTGGGGTTGCTCTGAGATCGTGGCGACCCGGGCCGGGCCATATTTGATGACGGAAGTCATAAAAAATACTGCAAAAACAATGAAATAACGGTAATTAACGTTATAATAGTTAATACCGATTTTCACGACCTGCGCGCTTTGCCCCAATTCACCTCTGATCACGATTGTCCAATGAATCAAATTCAGGTTAACAGGCCTTTTCCGCCGTCGGCGGCGTGACCCTTCCTTCGCGGTCGAAGATATTGTAGTCCTGTCGGGGCGAGCACCGACTGGGATCGGGCTCTAGGGGGCGGCCATGGCCACTCGAAAAACGGAACCGGGATTGACGCTCGTGGTCCGCTGCCGCCAGCGGGTAGCCGCGTTGACCTTTTCTCTGGTTGTCCTGGTTTCCGGGGTTGCCGCCGCCGCCGGAGCACCGGTAATCGCCGCCGCCTCCGACCTCAACTACGCCCTTGCCGACATCGCTGGGCGTTTCGCCGCCGACACCGGATATCGCGTTCGCCTCAGCTTCGGCTCTTCGGGCAACTTCGCCCGCCAGATCGCCCAGGGGGCCGGCTTCGCGCTTTTCATGTCCGCCGATGAGGCTTACGTCCGCCGCCTCCAGGATGCCGGCCTTACCGAGGGTGCTGGAGACCTTTACGCCATCGGCCGGCTGGCACTCTTCGTCTCCGGGGAATCGCCGATCAAGCCCGGCACCGATTTTGCCGGCCTCCGCCAGGCCCTCGCCGACGGCCGCCTCGGGCGCTTCGCCATCGCTAACCCGGACCACGCGCCCTATGGCCGCGCCGCCCGCGAAGCCTTGGAGGATGCCCGCCTGTGGACGGCCCTCCAGGGCCGCCTGGTGTTGGGCGAGAATGCCTCCCAGGCAACCCAGTTCGCCATCTCCGGCTCGACCGACGGAGGCCTCATCCCCTATTCCCAGGCCCTGGTGCCCCGGGTTGCAGCACGCGGGTCCTACCTCCTGGTGCCGGCGGACCGTCATGCCCCCCTGCGCCAGCGCATGGTGCTGATCAAGGGAGCCGGCGAAACGGCGCGCCGCTTTTATGAATTCTTGCGTGGTGCCGCCGCACGGGCCATTTTTGCCAGGTACGGATTCACCCTGCCCGCCGGCGGGGAGTGAGCGGAAACCTTAGAACCCTATCCGGCCAAATGGAGACAATTTGATGGTGGCAAATCGGTTTTCCGGGCAGGCGCGGCGCGAAGCGCGATGCAGCGCATCGGGCGAGGGCCGCAACGCAGCCGGGGAACCGATGTGCCCCACCGGAGGCCGGGTGCTTTTGCGCCGTGGCTTCGTTGCGTATCTTAGCCGATGCGCTGCATCGGCAGGCGACACGCGCCTAACCACGGCACAAAATCATCCCGGTCAAATGGTTCCATTTGGCCGGATAGGGTTCTAAGGTTTCCGCTCACTCCCCGCCGGCGGGCAGGGTGAATCCGTACCTGGCAAAAATGGCCCGTGCGGCGGCACCACGCAAGAATTCATAAAAGCGG
>JAJFIG010000307.1 GCA_021775195.1 Rhodospirillales bacterium
GCGACTTTTCCGACCCCGATGGCTTCAGGGCCCAGGCCAACCGCGCCGCCGTCCTCGGCTGCGAGGGCAAGTGGGCCATCCACCCCAGCCAGATCGATCTCGCCAACGACGTCTTCACGCCCAGCGAGGCCGAGGTCACCAAGGCCAAGCGCATCATCGAAGCCATGGAGGAGGCCCAGCGCGAGGGCCGCGGCGCCGTCGCCTTGGACGGCCGCCTCATCGACCTCGCCTCCATCCGCCAGGCCGACGTCCTGGTCAAGAAGGCCGCCGAGATCGCTGCTCGCGGCTGACAAGCCGAAGAATTGAAACCCGTTCGCCCCGGCCCGGCGCCCACCGCCGCGCCGGGGCTTAGTCTTGGTTTCCTCGGTCCGTGGCGCGGGGCGGTAAGTGCGCCGACTTTTGCCGTCGCCTCCGCCCGGTCTCTGTGTTAGGAAGGCGTCATGCACAACTTCCTGGACTTCGAAAAGCCCATCGCCGAACTCGAAGGCAAGATCGAGGAATTGCGGCACCTTGTCGACACCGGCGAGGTCAATATCGCCGACGAGGTTGGCAGGCTCCAGGGCAAGGTGGACCGTCTGCTCCGCCAGACCTATTCCAAGCTGACACCGTGGCAGAAGGCCCAGGTTGCCCGCCATACCGACCGTCCCCATGCCCTCGATTACATCGGCGCTCTTGTTGAGGACTTCACGCCCCTGGCCGGCGACCGGGCTTTTGCCGAGGACGGCGCCATCGTCGGCGGCCTGGGACGGGTTCGCGGCTATTCAGTTGTCGTCATCGGCAACGAGAAGGGCGCCGACACCGACGAACGTGTCGCCCACAACTTCGGCATGGCCCGCCCCGAGGGCTATCGCAAGGCCCAGCGCCTGATGCGCATGGCCGACCGCTTCGGCCTTCCCGTGGTCACCCTGGTCGATACTCCCGGTGCCTATCCCGGAATCGACGCCGAGGCCCGGGGCCAGGCCGAGGCCATTGCCCGCAGCATCGAAACCTGTCTCGACCTGCGCGTGCCCCTGATCAGCGTCATCATCGGCGAGGGCGGGTCCGGCGGCGCCATCGCCCTTGCCGCCGCCAACACCGTGATGATGCTGGAACACGCCATCTATTCGGTGATTTCGCCCGAGGGCTGTGCCTCCATCCTGTGGCGCGACGGCGACCAGGCCCAGACCGCCGCCGAGGCACTCAAGCTCACCGCCCAGGACCTGGAGAAGCTGGAAGTCATCGACGGGATCATCGCCGAACCCCTGGGCGGCGCCCATCGCAAGCGGGACGACGCCTTCGCCGCCGTCGGCGACGCCGTCGAGGAGGCGCTGGTGGAGCTTTCCGCCTTTGAGGGCGGGGTGCTGCGCATGCGCCGCCGTGACAAGTTCGTCGAACTGGGCCGGCAGGGGCTCGGTTGAGGCGGTATCAGGGGGCGGCAGATTCCACTGTATTCCCGGTCCCCGGATTTTCGGCCTGTCCCAGCGGCGCGGTGAGGCCGAAGTCGTCGAGGATGGCGTAGCTCACCGGCACCACCACCAGCACCAGCATGGTCGCCACCGTCAGCCCGAAGGCGAGGCTGGTGACCAGCGGGATCAACACCTGGGCCTGGAGGCTGGTTTCGGTAAGCAGCGGCAGCAGTCCGGCCAGGGTCGTCAGCGAGGTCAGCAGGATGGCGCGGAAGCGTTGGCGCGCCGCCAGCCGGGCGGCGTCGGTCACCACCTCGCCAGCGCGCCGGCGGATCTTGATGAACTCCACCAGCAGGATGGAATCGTTGACTACCACGCCGGCCAGCGACGCGAACCCGACCATGGACGGCATCGACAGTTCCAGACCCATCATCAGGTGCCCGCCGACGACGCCGATCAGGCCCATGGGGATGGCGATCATGACCACCACGGGTTCGATGTAGCTCTTGAACTGGAAGCTCAGGAGCAGGAACACGCCGAGGATTCCGATCAGGAAATTACGCTGTAGCGACGACCCGGTCTTCGCCGATTCCTTGGCCTGGCCCTCGAACCCCGCCCGCACCCCCGGGTGGCGTTTCGCCAGCGCCGGCAGGAAGCGCTTGCGGGTGTCCTGGACGATGGCGTTGGCGTTGGCGACGGTTGTGTCGATGTCTCCCTGGATGGTCACTGCGCGCTGCCCGTCGATGCGGTTGATGCGCGAGAAGCCCCGCCCCGATTCGAGGACGGCGACGGCGTTAAGGGGCACCTGCACGCCGTCGGTTGCCGTCACCGTGAAGTAGTCGAGGTCCGCCAGGCTGTCCCGGTCGACGCCCGAAAGCCGGACGTCGATTTCGAATGATTCCGGGCCGACCTGGATTTCATCGGCGACCTTGCCCCGAAAGGCGGTACGCATCTGCGCCGCGATGTCGCGGGCGGATATCCCCAGCACCATCGCCCCCTCGCGCAGGCGCACCCGCACCTCGGGCTTGCCCGGTCGAAGGTCGTCGGAGAGATCCAGCACGCCCTTGTATGAATTCAGCCACGACTGCAGTTCCAGCGACGCTTCCTTCAGCTCGCCCAGGTCGCTGCCCAGCAGGCGGATATCAAGGGCCCTGCCGCCGGGGCCGATCTGGGGTTCGACGAATTTGATCGAGATGACATCGGGGACCTTGCCGACCAGGGTGCGCCAGCGCCCGAGGATCTTGTCCAGGGAGTGGTCCCGCAGCTTGAAGCCCAGCAGGTCGACGATCACGGTCGCCACGTGGGGCCCTGATTCGAAGGAATCGCTGTTCCTGTTGTACTGGATGGCCAGGTTGCGGATCAGGGGCGGCCGCTCGGGCTGGCGTTGGGCGAACTCCGTGCCCACCTGTTTCAGGGCCTCGGTGACCCGCGCCACAACGGCCTCGGTGCGTTTCAGTGGTGTCCCCTGGGGCAGCAGGATGCGGGCTTCTATGACATCGCCCTCCAGGTCCGGGAAGGCGCGGAACTTAAGGACGCCGCCGGCGATGGCGCTGGCGGCGACGATGAGCATGGCGATCACCAGCCCCGCTGCCAGGTAACGCCAGCGCACCGCCCAGTCGACCACGGATCCGATCACCACGTCGCGCAGCCAATCGATGGCCCCGTCGAAGCGCCGGCGCAGCGCCGATGGTTTCTTTTCGCCCGCCCCCTTCAGGGCGTGGGCCAGGTGATGGGGGAGGATCAGGAATGCCTCCACCAGGCTTACCGAGAGCGTCGTCAGCAGGATCACCGGCAGGACCTTGAGCACGGCGCCCATGTGGCCCTCGAGGAAGGCGAGGGCGCCGAAGATGCAGATGGTGGTCAGGTACGACGCGATCACCCCCGGGGCCACCTGCCGTGCTCCCTCGATGGCCGCGGTCAGCGGCTCGGCGCCCCGGCGCAGGTGGGCGGCGATGTTCTCCGACAGGACGATGGCATCGTCCATGATCAGGCCGACGGCGATCAGCAGCCCGACCATGGTGATCATGTCGAAGGAATACCCGAGCAGGGCCATCATGGCGATGGTGCCCAGGAACGACACCGGCAGGCCCATGGCGACCCAGAACGAGAACCGGAAACTGAAGAACAGCCACATGGTCAGGAACACAAGGCCCAGGCCCCAGGCGCCGTTGCGCAGTAGCAGCGACAGGCGGTCGCGAACGATGGACGACAGGTTCCGGGTCAGTTCCAGGGTCATTCCGGGGGCGGCGCCGGCGCGCTCGGCCTCGAGGAATTCCCCCATCGCATCGACCACGGTCAGGGTGTCGTCGGCCTTGCCCTTCTCCACCGACAGGTAGGCCGCCCGCTGGCCGTTGAAGAGCGTCTTGTCCTCGTCCAGTTCGAAGCGGTCGGTGATGGTGGCGATGTCGCCGAGCCGGATTTCGGCGCCGCTGGCCGCCGTCACCACCACCAGGTTCTCGAATTCCCGCGGTGTCCGCCGTTCGTCGGTGAAGCGGATGAGGACGTCGCTGTCGGTGGTCTCGATGATGCCCGACGGCAGGTCGATGCTCTGCCGCGCCACGATGTCGGCCAGGTCCTGGACGCTGAGACCGAACTGGCGCAGCGTGTTGGCCGGCACCTCGATGCGGATCTGGTGGTCCGAGAACCCCTGCACGTCGACCTTGGATATCCCCGGGATCATCAACAACCGGTCCTTCACCTGCTCGGCGTAGGCCTTCAGGTGCGGCGCCGACATCGGCCCGGCGATGGCCACCGAGGCGACGAAGTCGGTGCGCCCGAGTTGCCGGATCACCGGGATCTCGGCGTCCTCGGGGAAGGTGTCGATGGCCTCCACCTCGGTCTTGATGTCCTCGAGGAAGCGGTCGAAGTCCGATCCCTCGCGCATCTCCAGGGTGGCGATGGCCATGCCCTCGCGGGCGTCGCAGCGGGTCTCATTGATGTCGTCCACCGAATCGACCACGTCCTCGATGCGCTGGCAGATGGCCTCCTCGACCTCCTCGGCGCTGGCCCCGGGGTAGGGCACCCGCACTTCCACGTCCTCGGGCGGGATGTCGGGAAAGGTCTCGCGCTTGACCTCGGGCATGGCCGCCAGGCCGAGGGCGATCAACGCCACCATCAGCAGGTTGGCCGCCGTCGGGTGGGAGGCGAAATAGCGGATCATCGCACCGGGCTCCGGCCCTCCGCCTCGTCGGCCAGGGCGCGGGCCGCCCCGTCATCGGCCACCGGCTCCAGCAGCATGCCCTCGATGGCCGGCACAACGTCCGAGATGACGATGGTATCGCCGGGCTTGAGGCCGCTCTTGACGACGGCGAAATTACTTTGCCGGAAGGCCACCACGACCGCCCGCTTGCGCAGCCGCTTGCCCTCGTCGACGACGTAGGCGTGGCCGTCGTGAAGGGCGGCCCTCGGCACCACCACCTTGCCCGGCCTGGGTTCGCCGCTCAGTTCGAC
>JAJFIG010000308.1 GCA_021775195.1 Rhodospirillales bacterium
GTGAAGGCATTGAAGAAAACCACCCGGAACCCGCATTTTTCCGAATACAGCGCCTCCAGGTGGTTCGTCTTGTTGGGCGCCATGAAAAAGGCCCCACCGAACTGGGGATTGTGAACCATGTGGGCACCCTTCATGTCGGCCATGGATGGTTCGGGCTTCATGTGATGGGCCGTGGGCTTGCCGGTGTAGAGCGCGCCTCCCACCTGGCGCTCCGCTTCCTTCGTGATGTCGATTTTCAGGTGACAGGACGCCGGGTCGCCGTGGCTCGCGGCGTGGGGTTTGTGTTTGTGGCCTACCGGTCCTTCTGCGGCGTGAACTCCTGGTCCGATGCTGACCGAAACAGCCAATGCCGCCGCGCAACCTATTGCTTTATGCATAGCCTTCCCCCCCTTTTTGGCGCAACGTCCCGTCGCGCTTCCGGGCCATGTTACGGCATATGGGGGGCCTGAATCCAATCGGCAAGAATTCGGAGGTGCTGGCCAGGGCGGTTCTATCGTTTGTTTCTCATGACATTGACCCGCATCGGCTGGTCGAAGATCCACCAGTCATCGCGGGCCTCGCCCAGGCTCTCGAAGGTGGCGCGTAGCGTGTCGGCGTTGGCGTCGAAGAGATCGCGGCGGTCGGGGTTGATGGTCACCATGCGTTCGCGGAAGGCCTCGAAGCTCTTGTGCTTGACGGCGTGGATGTAGACCAGTTCGGCGTCCTCGCTGAGCCCCGTCGCGCCCGCGTCCTTGATTGCGGCGTAGGCCGCCGCCCGCACCTCGGTCTCGTCGTGGATCGGCAGGGTCAGTTCGAAATGGGGTCCTTCCGCCAGGGGCTCGGCGACGTAGACCGTGCCCTCCGACCCGGCAACCCGGGCGGCCTCCGCCAGGGCCATCGCCTGCAACCCTACCGGCACGTGGTGCAGGCTGTTGAAATAGATCACCGTATCCATGGAGGCGTCGTCGAAGGGAAGATCTTCGCCGACCCCCTCGATGTAGGTCTCGTTGCCCACGGCTTCGGCACCACGGGCCTTCTCCAACTGTTTCGGACTGCATTCCAGACCCACAACCCGTGCCCCCAGTTTGGTCAATAGGCGCACCAGTCCGCCGTCGCCGCAACCGACGTCGAGCACCCGGCTCCCGGCAAGCGTCATATGTTCGGCGATGACCTCGCCATTTCGTCGTCGAATGGGAACGGAGTCACTGGCCATGGTGCCGGTCCTTAGGCTAAAACGGAGGTGAGCCCACATATAACCGGATACAGACCATGACGGAAACCTTCGACGACATCCGCGCCTCCGTGCGCGCGCTCTGTGCCGATTTTCCCGCCGAATACTGGCGCGAGCTGGACCGGGAGCGCACCTATCCCACCGACTTTGTCCGCGCCCTCACCGAAGCCGGGTTCCTCGGCGTTCTCATCCCCGAGGAATACGGCGGCAGTGGCCTCGGCGTTGCCGCGGCTTCGGCGATCCTCGAGGAGATCCACGCCTCCGGTGGCAACGGCGCTGCCTGCCACGCCCAGATGTACGTCATGGGCACCGTGCTGCGCCACGGCAGCGAGGCGCAGAAGACCGGGGCCCTGCCCAAGATCGCCACCGGCGAGCTGCGCCTCCAGGCCTTCGGCGTCACCGAGCCCACCAGCGGCACCGACACCACCCGCATCCGCACCGCCGCGGTGCGCGACGGCGATGAATACGTGGTCAACGGCCAGAAGGTGTGGACGTCCAGGGCCGAACATTCCGATCTCATGCTCCTCCTCGCCCGCACGACGCCCCGCGACAAGGTGGAAAAGCGCCACGACGGCATGTCGGTATTCCTCATCGACATGCGCGCCGCCCTGGACAAGGGCATGACCATCAAGCCCATCCGCGCCATGATCAACCACGCCACGACCGAGGTCTTCTTCGACGATCTGCGCATTCCCGCCGACACCCTGATCGGCGACGAGGGCCGGGGCTTCCGCTACATCCTCGACGGCATGAACGCCGAGCGCATCCTCATCGCCCACGAAAGCATCGGCGACGCCCGCTGGTTCATTCAGAAGGCCAGCGACTATGCCCGCGACCGGGTCGTCTTCGGCCGCCCCATCGGCCAGAACCAGGGCATCCAGTTCCCCATCGCCCGCGCTTACGCCGCCACCGAGGCCGCCGCCCTCATGGCCGCCAAGGCCGCCGAGCTGTTCGACGCCGGCGAGCCCTGTGGCCCCGAGGCCAACATGGCCAAGATGCTGGCCGCGGACGCCTCCTGGCAGGCCGCCGACATGTGCCTGCAGACCCATGGCGGCTACGGCTTCGCCGAGGAATATGACATCGAACGCAAATTCCGCGAGACCCGGCTCTACCAGGTCGCGCCCATCTCCACCAACTTGATCCTTAGTTACATCGCCGAGCACGTCCTCGGGCTACCCCGGTCCTATTGACGGGACGGCGGAGTAGGCTTGCCCCATGACCATTGACATCGATCACCTGCGCCAATGGATCGGCCGCGGCGAGGAGGCCGCCGACGTCGCCACCGCCCAGCCCCTTGCCGGACTGTCGGCGACCCTGGATCGCGACGGCCCCCGGCCCGGCCCCGGCGATCCGGTTCCCCCCAGCGGACACTGGCTCTATTTCCTGCCGGCGGCGCGCCAGTCGGAGCTGGCCGAGGACGGCCACGAGCATCGTGGCGGATTCCTCCCGCCGGTGCCGTTGCCCCGGCGCATGTGGGCGGGTGGCCGCATTGCTTTCCACCAGCCCATCCGCGTCGGCGACGAGATCGTCCGCCGGTCCGAAGTCAGGGACGTCACCCTCAAGGAGGGCCGGGACGAATCCCTGGTCTTCGTCGTCGTCCGCCACACGGTATCCGGGCCCGGTGGTACCGCCGTCGTCGAGGACCACGACATCGTCTACCGCGAGGAGCCCCGTCCCGACGCCCCCCAGCCGCCGCCCAAACCGGCCCCGGGGACGCCCGTCTGGCAGCGCACCGTCGTTGCTGATTCGGTCATGCTGTTCCGCTATTCGGCGCTGCTCTTCAACGGCCACCGCATCCACTTCGATCATGAGTACGCGACCCGGGTCACCGGCTATCCCGGCCTCGTCGTCCACGGGCCCCTCACCGCGACCCTGCTCATGGACCTCTGCCGGCGCCACCGTCCGGACGCGGCGCTGACCCGCTTCGACTACCGCGCCGTGCGCCCGCTTTTCGACACCCGGCCCTTCACCATCGCCGGCGAGCCCGCTTCCGGCGGCGCTTCGGCCAAACTGTGGGCCCTCGACCCCGAGGGCGCCCTGGCGATGACGGCGACCGCTGAATTCGCGGCCTGAGCGGCACCATGACCGACACACCCCGTCCTCTCGAAGGCATCCGCGTCCTCGACGCCGCGACCTTCATCGCCGCGCCCTATTGCGCCGCCATCCTGGGCGAGTTCGGCGCCGAGGTGATCAAGGTCGAGCAGCCGGGCACCGGCGATCCCTTCCGCCGTTTCGGCACCGCCACCGAGCGCGACGATTCGTCCCTCGCCTGGCTCTCGGAGGAGCGCAACAAGTCATCCGTGACCCTCAACCTGCGCGCCCCCGAGGGTGCGGACCTCTTCAAGCGCCTGGTCGCCAAGTCGGATGTGGTGTGCGAGAACTTCCGCCCCGGCACCCTGGAAAAATGGGGCCTCGGCTGGGATATCCTTCACGCTGTCAACCCGGCCCTCGTCCTCCTTCGGGTCACCGGCTATGGCCAGACCGGGCCTTACCGGGACCGGCCCGGGTTTGCCCGTGTCGCCCACGCCGTCGGCGGCCTCACCAACCTTGCCGGCATGCCCGGCGAGATGCCCATGACCCCCGGCTCCACGTCTCTCGCCGATTACATGTCGGGCCTTTACGGCGCCGTCGGCATCCTCCTGGCACTGCGCCACCGGGACGCCACCGGCGAGGGCCAGTACATAGACCTCGGCCTCTACGAATCCGTGTTCCGGGTTCTCGACGAGACCGCCCCGGCCTATGCCCGCAACGGCATCGTCCGCGAGCGCGAGGGCGCCGGCACCACCAACGCCTGCCCCCATGGCCACTTCGGTACCGGGGATGGTAAGTGGGTAGCCATCGCCTGCACCACCAATAAGATGTTTGCCCGCCTGGCCGAGGCCATGGGCCGGCCCGAGTTAGCGGACGACGAACATTACGGGCGCCAGCGCGTTCGCCTCGCTGCCCGTGCCGAGGTCGACCGCCTGGTCGAGGAGTGGACCGGGTCCATGGACCAGGCCCGGGTCATGGAGGCCTGCCTTGCCCACGAGGTCCCCTGCGGCGCCATCAACACCATCGCCGACATCTTCGCCGATCCCCACTTCAAGGCCCGCGGCAACCTCGCCGCCATCGATGAACCGGACCTGGGCGAGATCATCGTCCCCTCGGTGGTCCCGCGCCTCTCCGAAACCCCGGGACGTATCGACACCCTGGGGCCGCCGTTGGGCAACGCCAACGACGCCGTCTACGGCGAGCTCCTCGGCCTCACGGCGGACGAGATCGCGCGTTTGCGCGAAGCCGGGGTGATCTAGTTACAACAAGTGTGACAATCCGACGAAGGCCGGCAGTTTGTGGGTAACCACATACGTAGGAATGGCGGCCAGGTAGTCGGAAAACCGGCCCTTGTCC
The DNA here is from genome assembly GCA_021775195.1 of Rhodospirillales bacterium. Classification (GTDB taxonomy): domain Bacteria; phylum Pseudomonadota; class Alphaproteobacteria; order Rhodospirillales; family 2-02-FULL-58-16; genus JAJFIG01. The sequence goes on from JAJFIG010000308.1 coordinate 4,598, forward strand.
TCGAAGCGCCGGCGGAACCCGGAGCCGGCGAAGGCGTCGCCCAGCTTCGGTACGATGCCGCCGGCGACGTAGACGCCGCCGCGGGCGCCGAGGCTCAGCGCCAGGTCGGCGGCGGCGGTGCCGAGCAGGACGCAGAACATCTCCAGGGCTTCCGAGCAGCGGGGACAGGTGCCCGCCAGCGCCCGCTCGCTCACCTCAGCCGGGGGCACGTCCGGATCCGGGTTCTCGTTTTCCAGTTCCGACAGCGCCCGGTAGAGGTTGACCAGGCCAACCCCCGAGATCACGTCCTCCGCCGAAACATGGCCGTCCCGGCGCAGGAGCGCGATCACCGCGTCTTCCCGCTCCGTGGTCGCCGCCATGGTCACGTGGCCGCCTTCCGTCGCCAGGGGTATCCAGCCGCCCGCCGCCGGGACCAGCGCCGACACGCCGAGGCCGGT
>JAJFIG010000309.1 GCA_021775195.1 Rhodospirillales bacterium
TTGCCGATGTGGACGTCGACGACCCGGTCGACCACGACCTCGCCGCCGGTATAGAGCCGCCCCAGCAATTCGTCGCGGGTGAAGACCCGCCCCGGCGCCCCCATCAGGGTATGGAGCAGGGTGTACTCCGAGGGTGTCAGGCTGACGGCTGCCCCGTCCAGGGTGACCTTGCGCTTGTCGGGCTCGAGCACCAGGGCGCCGTGGCAAAGGATGGCGTCGGCGGCGGGGGGCGTGCCGGCGGCACGGCGCAGGATGGCCTTGACCCGCTCCACCAGTTCGCGTGGGCTGAAGGGCTTGACCACGTAGTCGTCGGCGCCGAGCGAGAAGCCGACGATCTTGTCGACCTCCTCGGCCCGCGCCGTCAGCATGAGGATGGGAATGTCGGAGTCCTTGCGGATTTCCCGGCACACCTCGCGGCCGTCCAGTTCGGGCAACATCAGGTCGAGGATGACGAAGGCGGGTTTTTCCGTCGCCCGCACATGGCGGAGCGCCGTGACGCCGTCGGCGGCGATGATCGTGGCGAAACCTTCCCGCGCCATGTAACGCTCGATCAGCGATGCGATGTTGGGGTCGTCCTCGACGATGAGTATGGGCCCGGACGGGGTCATGGCGTGCCTCGGATGCGCGAGCGTCGAAACCTCATGTGGGCATCTCTAGAACACAATCCGGTCAAATGGAACCATTTGGTCGGATAGTGCTCTAGGTCCTGTACCCATAGATGAGAGTTAGGTCAGCGGCGGGGCGCCGATGTCGACTTTGGAGCCAACACCGCTCGTAAATCTGTGCATACGGGCACCTCCGTCAGTAGCCTGATCAGACTTCCCTTGTCCCTGAACGACGCGGCAGCGGCAGCCTTTCGGGTCTCCGTCCTCTCGCGCGATCTCGGGACCCACAACCCAATGCGCCACGCAGAGGCCGATTTCCACGGGACGTCCTGTCTTTGGCGGGGTTTCTTCTAGTGCGAACAGCCGGATATGTCGGAATTCTTTACAGTTGCCGTTCGCGGAGAAGCCACTGAAATCTAATGAGAACTGCCGCATCCATCGACTTCATTCCGGGAATTTACCCAATAAGTGTCGAGATTCTTTACACTTTAGAATCTCTCGCGTGTTTTTACTTAAGCTTTGAATTATTTAAACTTACTAATTTTCGACGTCTTGTGACCGGAAATTTTCTATAAAAACTGTCGGAATACTTTACAAATTTGGCTAACGGCAGTGCGGGAAAGGAATTTAAGTGTTTAAGATCATTTATTAAATTGAGATGGCACGGTTATTGCATGACGAATATGGAGCGATGCCTTCGCATAAATGATCATGGAACCGCTGTCATGAAACGTTATAAATTTGTCGGGGCCAAGGCACATTGGTTTGCAATTGTGGGCTGTATGATTGGGCTGCACGCTGCATCAATCGAGCGAGTTGAAGCCGCGCCAGTTTTTTTTGGTTCCAACGGCTACGAGTTTATAGAGGTTTCTGACCCCTTCACCGGCGGCAATAACTCATGGGCGACGGCCAGTGCCGCTGCGGCGTCTCGTGTCTTCGGCGGTGCCAACGGCCATCTTGCCACGATCACCTCGCAGGCAGAGAACGATGCTCTCTTTGGCCTGGTCTCCGGCCTTATAACCCAACCGGATGTTTTTGCGGGTGCTTGGCTGGGAGGCAAGGAACCTGAGGGGTGGCTCGTAGGGCCAGAGATCGGAGACCTCTTCAGCTATACGAACTGGGGGGGCGTCGAACCGAATAATATGGGCTACGCGTACATGAGTATCGGAACGAAAAATGCTCCGAGCCAATGGTTCGATGACTCTGTCGTCGGTCTAGGCCAAGGCTTTCCGCATGCCCTTAACGACCCTGTCATAGGGTATTTTGTCGAGTATGAGGGGGTCGCCCCCATCCCCCTGCCATCCACGGCCTCTCTCCTCCCGGTAGGTCTCGCGTTCGTGGGATGGCTCGGTTGGCGAAGGCGTCGGGCCGTACCGAGATAACGACCCGAAAATGCTCTAGCGCATCAAATCGCGGCACGCCTGTAAGCGGCGGTTCATTGAACCGCCGTTTTTTTGCTTGATGGAGTGGAAACCAAATCCGCCGGACCCGCCGGCTCAGGGATGGGGGAGGGCGAAATAAAGATCCTCGACGGGGTCGGCATCCCTGAAGCCGTAGACATAAGTCAGCCCGTTGTCGGCGGGGACCAACCGGCCGCCGCGGTTGTTGTAGAGGGGCACACCCTTCCATGACGGATGAAGCCTGAGCCGGACGACCTCCTCGCCGATAGTGCCGGCCCAGGCGGCGCCCGAGGTCAGGTAGTAATCGAAGAAGAAATAACGGCTGCCGCCGCCGGGAAGGAGGCCAAGGAAGTCCAAGGGCACGTTGTTGGCCTCCTGGGGCCAGATGCCCTTGTGGTTGCCCTTGACCTGCTTGCGCTGCCAGACGCTGGTCTGGGCCGGGATGGCGATGGCGTAGCGGACGCTGACGGTGCGGGTCTGGTGGGGGGTAAAGTCCTCCTCCCAGACCATCAGGTTGGCGTGGGTGGCGCTGCCGATGGTCTCGCGGGGGAAGACGGGGGCGACCCGGGTCGAGGCGACGTCGGGCAGGGCGCGGGGATTATAGGTGCCGGGGCCCGATACCTGCCGATGGGCGCGACGGCGGGGGTAGCTGCTGACACGGTTGAAGACGGCGCGGGGCGTGCCGTCGGTTTCGACGGTAAAGGCGCGCAAGGCGAAGGCTGAATATTGCGAATTGCTGACCGGGAAGCCGACGGTCAGGGCCAGAGCGTCGGTGGACAGGTTGGTCATCGTGAAGATGGCAGCGACATGGATCTCCACCGGGTCGGCGGGACGGGCCGGCCGGGAGCCGACCACAATATCGACCCGGGCCCTGACCATGCGCACGGCGGCGGAGCGGTTGACCGGGCCCGGGTTGGCCATGACCCGGCCGGCCTTTGGCCCGATGACCTTTTCGGCGACAACGGTGAGGTCAGCCGCCACCGGCGCCGCCAGGGCCACCATCAGCAGAGCAGGCAGCAAAATCCGCGGCCAGTTCGGGAACTGGCCGTGTAGGCGTTTCGACATGGCGTCCTCCCGGCAAAGCCGGTTAGTTCACAAGATCATGATCCCAGGAGACCATGTCAAATTCATGGCGTCGTGGTCGGGAATTATCACACCAGGTACGGACACCGGTGGCGGAAATCAGGATTTGGACACGATCCGTATCCGCACCGCGCGCCAGGCGGAAACGACGAGGAGGATGGGAACGAGGACGAGGGCACCCATGTTGATTGTGCTTGCCATCCGCTGCAGGAGCGACACGGCGAAGGGCACCGGGCGGTAGGTGGCGAAGGCGGTGGC
>JAJFIG010000310.1 GCA_021775195.1 Rhodospirillales bacterium
AGCTGCAGCGCTTGAAGTAGATGACCTCGCCCTTCTCGAGCATCTCGTCGGTCACGTCGGGCATCGGATTGGCCGGGGTGTCGGCCGCCGCGGCCGGGGTTGCGCCCAGGGTCAGTGACAGAACCGCCATCGCGGTGATGAAAGCCAGGTTCCTCATCAGTGCGACTCCGGTATGCGCGGCGTCTTCTGGGCCAGGTCGTATTCGGCGAGGATGATCTTCCACCGCTCCTCCTCGGTAAGGCTCAGCTTCCATTCCGGCATCGCCGAATCCCAGGGCGTCGCCTCCGTCGGCAGGCCCGGGCCGCCGTTGGCGACCCGCCAGAAAGTGTAGCCCTCGACGATGGTCTCGATGGTGCCGTTGTCGGTGAAGTTGATCGGCCTGAGCTTGAAGCCGTCGGCCATGGGGCCGTCGCCGGCGACGCTGTCGCCGTGGCACGGCCGGCAGTTCATGGCATAGAGCGCCCGCCCCTCGAACAGGTTCTTCTCCAGCAGCGCCGCCTTTGCCGTTTCCGGCGCCACCTTGTCGTCCACCAGTTCGGCGAGGAACTTCTTCATCGGCGCCGTTGGGATGAACTCGAGCACGTGGTCGGGGCCGATTTCTTCCTCCCACCGTTCGATGTCGGCGGTGACCTGGGGAATGAAGGTCACCTCGCCGTCCTTGGCCTCCTCGACGAAGGCGGTGACGTCGGCCTCGCTGGGGTTGGAGAAGGGGTTGGCCAGGGGCTCGAACTTCTTCGGGAAGTTCGACGACGGATGCTGGATGCGCAGCGACGAAGGCAGCTCCACCTTGGGCACGGTCACATCGTAGACCTGCCAGCCGACGACGACGGGGATGATCACCAGGATCACGGCCCGCGGGATCTTGCCGTAGCCGCCTCGCAGGAACTTCTTCACCGGCCTCAGGAACTCGTTCATGTGGGTATCCGAGAAGGTCACCAGCATGAACAGGGAGATCAGGGTCAGCACCATGTACATGAACGTCAGCGTTCCCGGCACCGGCAGCGGGAACGGCAGGGTGGTGATATAGCGCGACGCCGCCGGAATCACCCACTTGATCAGCCCGTAGATGATCAGCAGCGTCAGGACGATGGACCAGAAGCGGCCTATTCCGAATTTGCGTTTTGCCATGGTTTCCGCTTCCCTCACTCGCCCTTCTGCTCGCCTTTTTGCATGACCAGGTAGGAGAGAACGTCCTGGTAGTCCTTGACCGTCAGCGCCTCGGTCAGGTCCTCGGGCATGATGCTCTTGTCCTTGTTCTCGGCGATTTCCTTGATCTCGGTCTTTTCCAGGGTCTCGACGTCGCCGTTGGCCTTGGTGATGTCGATCTCGCCGCCCTCGTCACGGGTCTTGAGGCCGGCGTGCTTGCGGCCGTCCTTCATCACGACCTGGAAGGTCTCGAAGCCGGGGGCGATCTCCTTCGACGGCCTGAGGATCGATTCGGAGATGAACTTCACCCCCTTCTTGCTGATCGCCGACAGATTGGGGCCGAGTTCCTCGCCCTCACCGGCGATCATGTGGCATTCGGAGCAGTTGTCCTCGAACACTTCCTGGCCCTTGCCCGGGTCGCCGCCACCGGCCGCCGACGCCGCCGCGATACGGCCGTAGAACCGCGCGCTGATTTCGCTCGGCTCGGTATCGATGGCGGCCATGTCGGCGTCGGCGCCCTGGACCATCAGGTACGCGACCACGGCCTTGATCTCCTTCAGGCTCAGCGAGATCGGCGGCGCGTAGACCACTGCCATTTCGTTCTTGTAGCCCTTGACCACGTAGGCGCCGGGATCGGCCAGGCTTTCGACCATGTAGTCGACGGCTGTGAACTCCTCGCCCGTCTTTTCGCTCCGCTCCTTGGCCCGCTCGGCCGCCCGGGGCCCCATGGACAGGGGGAATTTCTCGCCGAACTCGCCATGGTTCGGACCCCTGACGGCGCTGCCCCTGTCGCCGACGCTGTGGCAGGTGAAGCACCGGCCCTTGCCCCAGTAGATGGCTTCGCCACCCTCGGGCGTGACCTCGACAACGGCGCTGCTCTTCTTCTCGCCGCCGGTCAATCCGGTGATCGCGTGCCCCACCCACAGGAAGGCACCCAGCACCAGCAGCAGGAACAGGAAAACCTTGAAAACGGCGTTAGACATCCATCGTACTCACAAACCGTCCTGTTACTTCTTGGCCGGGCGGATCAGTCCGCCCCTTCCTCTTTGCCCTTGGCGGCGATACCGCCGAGCCAGAACATGAAGGCGACCCCGATCATGAACACCAGCACCGCCAGGCCGACCATCTGGGTCATGGTGAAATTGCTGGGTGTGAAGGCCCATTCCGAGGTATCGCGCATGACGCCGTAGATGTGCCAGTCGCCGCGCAGCCCCGAGCGGATGAACCCCATCAGGCCCATGTTCATGGTGATGACGAAGGTCAGCAGCAGCAGCGCGTACTGGCTTCGCACCGTCATCTTGCCCCACTGCAGCTTGCCGATCTCCTTGGCGCCCCGGAACAGGTAGGCGTCGATGGCCGAGACCAGGATCAGGCAGGCGATCAGTTGCAGGAACTGGGCCACGGCGACGTTGCGCAGGAACGGCGACGCCTGTTCCATGACCACGAAGCCGTAGACTCCAAGGAAGGCGACCGCGTTGAAGGCGGTGACGCCCAGGAAGATGCCCTGGGCCAGCTTGCCCAGATCCTTCAACGACAGTCCCACCGCCACCACCGCCATCGCGCACTGGAAGGCCAGCAGGTAGGCCACGGTGCGGAAGTACTGGGCCCGGTCCGCCGGCAGGTCGAGCGTCGCCGGGTCCATGGTGAACAGGTTGACGGCGTACTGGCCGACGATGAAGACGGAGACCAGCCCGGCCAGCGGGATGACGATTTTCGGCATCCGCCCCTGCTGGCTGATGGGCACGACCTCGCTGCGATTGCCCCGCCGGTAGAGCAGGAAGCTGAAGAAGGTGCTGAGGATGATCAGGTTGATCACCGCGTTCTTGGCCGGCATCAGGCCCAGGAACTTGAGCGTCGGGTGATACTGGCTGCCGCCCATCTCGCCCACTTCCTGGCCGGTCAGCGGCAGGTTGTGGGGCGTCAGCCAGACCGCGAACGAGATCACGATCGCTGCGAGGATGAACTTGATGAACTTGTAGTAACGCTCGGCCCCGGGAATCCGGGTCATGCCGCTCCACAGATAGTAGTTCGAGATCAGGAACAGGGACCCGACCAGCATCGCCTGGATGATGAAGGTCCACGAGAAGTCGCCGCCCATCATGTTGTTGCCCATGACGGCGCTGGTCGAATAGACCTCGCGGCCCAGGTAGTAGCCGGCGAACGGCAGGGGGATCAGCGCGGCGATGGCGACGAAGTTGGCGATGTAGCCCATCCAGTCGTAGTGCGCCTTTTCCTCCGCCGTCTTGGCACCGATGAACTTGACGGCGGCATACGAGCCCGCCACCAAGCCGCCGAAGGCGAGGTTGCCCAGCAT
>JAJFIG010000032.1 GCA_021775195.1 Rhodospirillales bacterium
ATCGAGGCGGCGGAGGTGTTGGCGTGATTTTCAACCGTGATGACAACTCGATCCTTGCTCAGCCCCAGCTTCCGGGCGGTGCCGTCAAGGATGCGTTTGTTGGCCTGATGGGGAACCAACCAGTCCAGGTCGTCCGACGTCAGCCCATTGGCCTCCAGCGCTTCTTCGACCACCGTTGCCAGATTGACGACCGCATGGCGAAAGACCTCGCGCCCCAGCATCCGCACGTGACCGACGGTGCCTGTCGATGACGGTCCACCATCAACGTACAACAAGTGGCAAAGTTTGCCGTCCGAATGGAGATGATTGGACAGAATGCCGCGAGGTTGATTGCTACGGTCCCCGGTGCCGTCGTCGCCGCGAACCACAACGGCGCCGGCGCCATCCCCGAACAGGACGCACGTGCCGCGGTCTTCCCAGTCAAGGATGCGAGAAAATGTCTCGGCCCCGATGACCAGAACGGTTCGCGCCTGGCCGGCCTTGATGAAATTGTCGGCAACGTTAAGGGCGTAAACAAATCCGGAGCATACCGCCTGAATGTCGAATGCGGCTCCGTTCTTCAGGCCCAGCATGGCCTGGACCTTGGTTGCCGTTGCCGGAAAGGTATTGTCCGGCGTGGTCGTGGCCAGGACGATCAGGTCGACCTCGTCGGCGGAAATTTCCGCTTTCTCCAGCGCCCGTTGGGCGGCCTTGTAGGACAGGTCGGAGGTCAATTCGCCGTCGGCGGCAATGTGGCGTTGACGGATGCCGGTTCGCGCGACGATCCATTCGTCGGAGGTGTCGACCATGGTCGACAACTCCTTGTTGGTAAGAACTCGTTCCGGCAGGTAAGAGCCGCACCCGATGATTTGCGATCGTATGGTCATAGAGCGGCCGTGGCTTCCGGATCATCACGGCGATGGCTGCCGACGTGGGAAAAGTCTTCCTTGATCGCTTCGTTCAAGCCATCGGTGATCATTTCGACAGCGACAAGGATTGCGTTGGAAAATCCAAGAGCGTCGGTGCCGCCGTGGCTCTTCACGCAGATACCGTTGAGGCCGAGGAACATGGCGCCATTATACCGGCGCGGATCGACCCGCATGCGAAAAGTATTCAACGCGGGGCGGGCGAGCAGCGCACCTATGCGAGACGATGCCGAACTGGTCAATGCCTCTTTCAGGAAATGGCCAAACAGGCGTGCCGTGCCCTCTGCGGTTTTCAAGGCAATATTGCCGGTAAAGCCATCGGTTACGATCACGTCGACGGTACCGGCACCGATATCATCCCCCTCGACAAAGCCATAGAATTTTATAGGAAGGTCGGTCTCCTGGAGAATTGTTGCCGCCTCCTTGACCGCGACATTCCCTTTAAGGCCCTCGGCACCGACGTTCAGAATCCCGATGGACGGTTGCGTCAAACCCAGGACATTTCGAGCGAAAACCTCGCCCATGACCGCGAACTGGACCAGATTGTCGGCATCACATTCGATATTGGCTCCCAGGTCCAGCATGACGCTTTCACCACGCATCGTGGGAAAGTACGTGGCGATGGCCGGCCTGGCGATACCTGGCAGGGTCTTGAGTACGAACTTGGCCATGGCCATCAAGGCGCCGGTATTGCCGGCGGAAACGACGCCGGCGGCCTCGCCTTTACGGACTGCGTCGATGGCCATGCGCATGCTCGAACCGCGGCCCGTTCGCAGGGCGACGGATGGCTTTTCCTGGTCGGTCACGACGATATCCGTGTGGCGGATATGTGATATAGCCTTGACCCGCGGATAGCGGTCAAGCAAGGGCCTGATCTGGCCTTCGTCGCCGAACAACAGGAATTCCGCACCCTGCAACCGTGACAACGCAATGTCGATCCCCTCGACAACCATTTCGGGGGCGCTGTCGCCCCCCATGGCGTCCAGGGAAACCGTTAAACGCGTAGGCAAATGGATGCGTCCTTGTTGCCAGTGGCAATCGGCGTCAAGCGGCGTCGGTCGAGTCCTCGACCGCGCGCCCCTTGTAATGGCCACAGGACGGGCACACGTGATGCGGTCGTTTCAATTCGCCGCATTGTGAGCATTCCTCATACACCGCGGCTTTCAGCCCATCGTGGGCGCGACGCATGTCGCGGCGTGATTTTGAAACTTTTTTCTTTGGGACAGCCATAACGAACTTCTACCGATCTGGGGAGCCCTGTTCAAGGGCGGTTGACTACTTAACCAAAAATTCAGCGGGTAGCAAGCGGCTTACGATTCCGGGTCCGCGGCAGTTCCCTTGATCTTCGCCAGGACGGCGAACGGCCCTCCGTCCTGGGGCGGTTCCGGGTCGGCGCCTGCTGTCGCGCTGGAGTATGCCTCGAACGAGGCACCGAACTGGCGGGGAAAAGGGTTGATTTCAAGGGCCAGCCGCTCGGCGACAACATCGCCAAGATCGATCGTACGGTCGAGAATGGGCTCCGGCGGGTCCTCGGCATCCGGAGACAGTGATATCTCGGTCTCGCCGCCGCTCTCGGGGGTGCCCTCGGTGGTGAAAAGGCTTTCCAAGACCCCCTCGATATGGGTCGTCACCGGTTCCAAGGTGACGACGCAGGACTGGGTCACGTCGGCCCGCAAGGTGCCGGTTACGTGGATGACCGTGCCGTTTTCCATCAGGGCCACGCGGACAGCCGCCGTCAGGCTCTCGAGAGATACAAGATCAAGTCGCCGGGCCAGGAGATTCCGTTCGTCCGCGTTCGCCTCGATCTCCAGGTCGGCCCCGTCGATCCCGATTTCGTCCATAACGAGTGGCCGGGAAAACTCAACCGGTACGGCGTTGGTCATGACCCCTGCCCCCCCGGAAACCCTGGCCGACTTCCTTCGCCGCCATCATCGGCGGGGCAAAAGCTCAATTCGCCTGCCATCAGGGAATCGAGGCTACGGGCATCCAGGGCGACGGCCTGGCGCCGGATATAGCGTGCCAGGGCCAGAACATCCTCGCTGCTGCTGTCGCCGGTGCGAAACAGGTTGCGGCGCAAGGCGGAACACAATTTGTGGTCATCATCATCGGCCAGGCCCGCGTCATAGGCCGCCACGCGTCCGTAAAAAGCGGAGACCATGGCCTTGACGCGCTTGCCGACCCCCAAGTCGCCGACGCCAAGTTGGCGCAGATTCTGATCCATGTCGGCGAACATGAGGTCGAATAAGGCCTGGGCCAATTCGGCGGTCCGGTCCCGTTCCTGCTTGAGGCGGCGAAGGACAAGAAACGCATGCAATGAAATCATGTCGAAACGGCCGTCGACGGTGTCGGGAACCTTGTAGTTCAAATAGAACTCAGGTCGTCGCGCCGCCTCCACCAAAGTAGAATATAGTTTCCGAGAAGTCTTTCTCAGGTTGGGTTGACGGCGAATTCGATCGAATATCATCAGGCAACTTTCCGTCACGAAATCAAGTGCCGTGCAGGCAGTTTGATTGACAATAGGGGGCAACGGGTGCAATTTTCTGGCTTATCCATGAAGCTGCAATATATCCGAACGGCTCGTTTTGCAATCGCGTGGCAGGGAGTGGGTCGAAATGCGTACAAGAAGTATTGCGGGCCAGGTATGGCGATTACTCGGTGTTGGCGCCTTGGTTGTCGTTGTCGCGGCCTGTGCCTCCCGGGTGGAAAACCGCGGAAATTTACCTGATCCGGAGTTGCTGTCTGGAATCAAGCCGGGTGAGGCTTCCCGTGAACAGGTGGCTCAAATCCTGGGCTCCCCTTCCAGTGTCGCCGTGTTCGACCAGGAGACCTGGTATTATATCAGCGAGAAGACGGAAACTCTCGCGTTCTTCGAACCGGAGGTAACAACCCGCAACGTGGTCATCGTGCGATTTGATACCAAGGGCGTGGTCAAGGGGGTAGAGACCCTGGGGCTCGCGCAGGGCCGGGAAGTTGAGCCTATCGAACGGATTACACCGACGGCGGGCAGGGAATACACGGTCATGGAGCAGCTCATCGGCAATCTGGGACGCTTCAACAAGAAAGACGGTGCACGGTAGGCGCGCTCCACACATTGCTCCGAAACGCGAACGGAAAAGGCCCCGGAAAACTAATCCTCCGGGGCCTTTCGTCGTTCAGGGTCGCAGACTAGGCGAGGACCGCAAGCAGAAGAATTGCGACGATGTTGATGATCTTGATCATCGGGTTGATGGCGGGCCCGGCCGTATCCTTGTAGGGGTCGCCGACCGTGTCCACGGTAACCACGGCCATGTGGGCATCGGAACCCTTGCCGCCGTGGTGTCCATCCTCAATGTATTTCTTGGCGTTGTCCCAGGCGCCGCCGCCGGAGGTCATGGAAATGGCGACGAACAGCCCGGTGACGATGGTGCCAAGCAGCATCGCGCCGAGGGTCGCGAATGCCGCCGCCTGACCGGCAATGAGGTAAATCACTCCGTACATCACCGGTGGGGCGAGCACCGGAAGCAGGGACGGAACAACCATTTCCTTGATCGCCGTCCGGGTCAGCATATCGACGCAGGTACCGTATTCCGGTTTGGCCGTACCCTCCATGATGCCCGGAATTTCCTTGAACTGTCGGCGTACTTCCAATACCACCGAGCCTGCCGCACGACCCACCGCTTCCATACCCATGGCAGCAAACAGGAAAGGCACCATGCCGCCAATAAACAAACCGATGATGACCATCGGATCTGACAATAGAAATTGAACGGCGTTGCCAGTTTGTTGTTCC
>JAJFIG010000311.1 GCA_021775195.1 Rhodospirillales bacterium
CCGCTCGGTGGTGACCCAGGCAGCCCTGACGAGCACCAGCCTGAACGTGTCCTACGACTTCGGGACCAGCGTCAGCCTGTCTGACGGTGGAACTCTCAGCGTCGTTTATGCGGGGCAGAGTGACGCGACGTTCACGTCGGGTGCGATGACCTTCGAATACGGCTCGCTGACCGTGACCGTGACCGTCGGTTCGGCGGGCGCGACGGCGTCGACCTACACAACGACTCAGACCATCGCCGCGGGCACGACCCTGGCGCTGACCATCGAGTCCGCCGGTAGTGTCGGCACCGCCGCAGACCTCGCCGGCGTCGAGGGTGTGGCCAGCGCCAGTGGCGCCGCCATTTCCCTGAGCACGGTTACCGGTGTCTACGTGGTCGATTCGACGCTTACGACCCAGGTCAACGCCCTGGTCACGAGCCTCGATTCGGCCTTGACCACGCTTCGTACCAAGTCACAGACCATTGGTTCGAACGTGGCGCTCCTGCAGACCCGTCTCGATTTCACGGCCAATTACGTGAACACCCTGCAGGAAGGCTCCGACAAGTTGACGCTGGCCGACCTCAACGAGGAAGGCGCCAACCTGCTGGCATTGCAGACCCGCCAGCAGTTGGGTATCAGCGCACTCTCCTTCGCCGGACAGGCGGAGCAGTCGATCCTCGCCTTGTTCAGGTAGGATCAAAAGCCACAGCTACGGGAAGGGAGGGTCCTCGGGACCCTCCCTTCTTTTTTGGCGACCATTAAGAATCTTTTTACAGCGGGCGGTTAGAGATGGTTGTTGGGTGTGTCGCCCGTGGCCGATGCGCGGCCCGGTCACGCGCCAATGACGGAAGGCAGAGATGACCATGGACAACGCGGTGAACAGCGTGGCGGCAATGCCGAAAACGCCGGCCAAACCCCGGACGGCACGGCGGAAAAAGACGGCGAAATCGGTCGCCGGGAAAAAGGCGGTCAAACCGGCGCCCAGGAAAAAGGCGGTACGGGCGAAAAAAACCTATAGCAAGGAAGAACTGTTCGCCCGCAACATGGCGCTGTTCGAGCGTATCAACCCTCAGTTCCATGCCAAGCTCGCGGCGATGACCGAGACCCACTCGGAACTGATCTTTGACGACGACGGCGACCCCGACATCGAGTTCCGTGGCACCCGCCTTTACGGTATGGGCGCCCGCCGCCATGCCGAGAAACAGGTTGCCGACTTCTGGCAATCCAACCCGGACCGTCTGCAGTTCATCCCACCCCAGAGCTCGACCCTCGACCTGGTCGCCGGCGATTTCACCTACCGTATCATGCGCCGTGCCGTCGATGCCAAGATCGAGTTCGTGCGCAACCCCTCGACGATCCATTCGTACTTCCTGATCATTTACGGGGTCGGCCTCGGCCAGCACATCGAACAATTGATCGAGGACACCAACTGCAAGGGCCTGGTGCTTGTCGAACCCAACAACGAGTTTCTCTACCACTCGCTCTCGATTTTCGATTGGGCGGGCCTTTTCGAGCGCTTCGAAAAGGATGACGACACCTACATCATGCTCAGCACGGGCAGCGACTACAAACGGATCCACACCGATATCCGCAACTTCGTACGCGGTACCTGTCCCAGCTTCTTCGACGGCACTACGACCTACCACCACTATCCGAACTCGGTCATGGAAATGGCCCAGCAGGACATGCAGAAGGACGCCAATCTGTTCCTCTCGGGCCTTGGCTTCCTGGAGGACGAGTTGCTGATGGTCAGCAACTCCCATGCCAACATGAAGAAATACGACTCGTACATCTACCGGCGCCCGCAGACCATGCGCGCGCTGCCGGCCCTGGTCATCGGCTCGGGGCCGTCGCTGGATGGGTGTATGGACGTGATCCGGGAAAACATGGACCGGGCACTGGTCATCTCGTGTGGGACGGCGCTGGGCATCCTGCTCGCCAACGATATCGTTCCCGATTTTCACATGGAGATGGAGAACGTCGAACTGGTCTACGACATCCTCCACGAGAAGACGACGAAATACGATCTCTCGAATACCTGCCTGGTGGCGTCGTCCACCGTCGATCCGCGGATTACCGATCTGTTCGAAAAGAAGGCACTCTTCTTCCGCCAGGTTCTGGCGAGCTGGGAGATCTTCTCGCTGGGCGCAGACACCGGCCTGCACGAGGTCGGCCCGACGGTGACCAACTGCGGACTGGCCTTTGCCCAGGAGATCGGCTGCCGCGAATTCTATTTCTTCGGCATGGATTACGGTACCCGCAACAAGGACCGCCACCACGCCAAGGGCTCGATATATGATCCGGGCGGCAAGGCCGAGTACACGGACGACTTCCCCAAACAGCGGACGGGTAATTTCGGCGGCATGATCCATACCCACGGCATCTTCGGCTGGGCCCGGGCCGTGGTCGAGCTGTGCATCCGCCGGTTCCGCTCCGGGCGTACCTACTACAACTGCAGTGACGGGGTCGCCATCGATGGCGCCGTGCCGAGGTCGCCCAAGACCCTGTCGCTGCCCGCCGGCGTCGACAAGGCCAGGGAAATCGAGACCCTGCTGGGGCAGTTCCCCAAATACTCGCGCGAACAGTTCGACGTCTCGTGGACGCAACGCGACTGGGCCGGCGAGGTCGACGCCCTGTGCGATACCCTGATCGGGCTCTCGGACATCGAGGACGAGGACTACAAACTGCGCTACATGGCCGCCGTGGCGCGGACGCTGATCCCCAAGGACGTCGCTGCCAACGCCCCCATCCTGATGATCCGGGGCTCCATCCTGATGGTGCTGATTTCCGCTGCCTACTACCTGAGCCGACTCGCCGACCGGGGGCAGACGGAGGAGTTCGAAGCCATCGTCCGCGACGAGTTCGTTGCCACCCTTGAGGCGATGAAAAAGGAAGCCGGCGACGGCCTCAGGGCGCTTGAAGGCTGAGGCCGGCCGTTCACCAAATCTTTAAGGAATGGGTGTAGCCGTTGTGAACGGCAACAACCGACGTCAAAGGAGCCACGGCCCCAGCGGGCCCGGTGTGGAAAGTATGGATGGTGCAAGTGCGACTCCGTCAGAAACGGATTTCCCCATGGATGACGACGAAGCCTACTTCGGTCACCTGAACAACGCCGTTACTCTGCTCCGCCACAACGATCTGGAAGCGGCGCTGGACACCTGCACCAAGGCCGCCGCCATCCACGAGGACGGGCCAGAGGCGCTCTGCATCCTCGGCCTCGTGGTCTTCCAGATGGGGGACGCGGGCCGGGCGATCGCGCTTCTCGAGCGCGCCCACGCCCACGATCCCAATTGCTCGGATTACGCCAACGCCCTGGCCGTCATGTACGGCAAGCTGGGCAAGCTCGCCGAGGGCGTCTACTACGGCAAGCTGGCGGTGGCCTTGAAACCCCATCCCCGGCTCAACGAATTGATACCCCAGGAATTCCGGGACTACAGCAGCGCCCTGGAGACGGCGGCGCCGTCGCCCCACTACGTCAACGCCTTCGTCCAGTTCCAGTCGCGCCGATTCGACCTCGCGGTCGAGCTGTGCCACCGGGAGCTGCGCATCAACGAGCGCCATGCGCCCTGCTACCACCTTCTGGGCCGGTCCCTGGCGGCGCTCGGCCACTACGACCAGGCCATCGATGCCCTGCACACCGCGATCCACCTTGACCGCGCCAACGTCACGGCGCTGGTCGATCTCGGGGAAAGCCTCCTGCACCTGGGCCGTTTTGACGAAGCCCGGGTGTGCCACCGGCGGGCGATAGCGATGGAGCCCGGGTCCGTGGATGTCCACGCCCGCGCGCTGGCGGCATCGGCCTATCTCCCCGCTACCGGTGGCCGGACCCTGGCGGCCGGGGGCTGGGCCCTGCGGGAAAGCGCTCTTGTTGGCGTCGAGCCGGTGGATCGTTCCAACCTGGAGCCGGGGCCGGACAAGGCTAAAATCCGCATCGGCTATATCTCCAACGAGTTCTACGGCACCCCCGACACCCATTTCGTCGACGCGGTGCTCAAGTTCCACGACCGCGCTCGATTCGAGATCTACGGATACCAACAGAACGCCTTTTCGGACCTGTCGACGACGCGGTTCCAGTCCTACGCCGACCAATGGCGGGAAATCTACGACATCGACGACGACACGGCAGCGATGATCATTGCCGGCGACGGCGTCGATATCC
>JAJFIG010000312.1 GCA_021775195.1 Rhodospirillales bacterium
AGGACCTTGTTCTGGATGCCGCGGGCGATGCGGATGGGGACGACGGCCGCCGCCGCGTGGGCGAGATAGGGGCGGACGTCGGGCACGCGCCCGGTAACCGACACGCCGGGCAAACCGCCCAGTTGCTGGACCTCGGCCGTCGGGCGGCTGCCGACGATAACGAACACGGCGTCAGGGAACCGTTCGCGGACAATGGGGAATATCTCGTTGGCGAACCAGATCACCGCGTCGACGTTGGGCCAGTAATCCATGGCTCCGGTGAAGACGAGGGCCGGCCCGTCCCCGTCGTAGGGGTTGGCATGGTCGGATTCGGGTGAAAAATACGCCGCGTCTATGCCGTTGCCGACGGCAGAAATCGTGGCGGCGCTCTCCGGCGCCAGGCGCCGGAACAGATCGGCTTCGGTTTCGGAAACCAGAAAGCTGGCATCGGCCGTTTTCGCGGCCCGGCGGTCGAAGGCAAGCAGGGTCCGGTACTCGCGCCGGTAGACCCAGTTCATGGGCCATGTCCGGGTCTCGGCGTACTGGCGCCATTTATCCGAATCGACGTCGATGAAATCCATTACCAGCCGCCGCGGCCGTGGCAACGCACCGAGGACGTACTGAGCCATGGCCGAGGAATAGACGAAAACCGTGTCAGGCCGGACCTGGGTGAGAACTTCGTCGACCCAGGCCGCCAGCCGGCGGTCGCGGTAGTAGGGAACGCTCAAGGCCTCGCCGGTGACAAACCCCAGAAGCGCGCGCACTTTCGCGGTCGCCGGACGAAGGTTGGCGAAATGGGTATCGGCGCAAATCTCGCGCAACGCCGCGACGTGTTGCCAGTCGTCGGGATCGTCGATGAAGCATCCAAGATGGATGCGGTAGGACCTGGCGAGATGCTTCAGGAAATGGAACGAGCGGATCTTGTCACCCTTGTCGGGCGGGTAGGGTATGCGGTGGGGAAGGAAAAGAAGATTTCGCATGGAAACTGTTCAATAACCCGCTTTCAGCACGGTCAGGATCGGGGACGACTAAGACCGCAACCGGCGGTCACAGCCGCCACAGGGACACTTCGGCCGGCTTTTCGGTGCGGTCCAAGCAGCCACGTACGTCGGCAACCAGCCCCGAATTCTCCTTCAGCAGCCCGGCGATCAGGGGCCAGCCTCCGTCCAGATACTCACGGTGGGCGACGGCGAGAACGACGGCGTCGGCGGGAGCCAACGTCTCCATCGGTGCCAGCCGGAGCCCGAACTCGGCCTCGACTTCGGCCGGGTCGGCCGCCGGGTCGTGAACCTGGACCCCGACACCGAACGCCTCCAGTTCGCGCACGATGTCAATGGCACGGGTGTTGCGGATGTCGGGGACATCCTCCTTGAAGGTCAGGCCGAGGATCACGGCCGTGGGACGGCCCTCGGAACCGCCGTGATAGATCCGCCGGGCGGTTTCGCGGGCGACGAAACGCCCGATCCCGTCGTTGATGTAACGCCCGGCCAAGATGACCTGCGGGTGATAGCCCGCCCGTTCGGCGCGGTGGGTCAAATAATAGGGGTCGACGCCGATGCAGTGCCCGCCGACAAGCCCGGGATAGAAGGGCAGGAAATTCCACTTGGTGCGCGCCGCGGCAAGGACGTCGTGGGTATCGATGTCGAGGCGGTGGAAAATCAGCGAAAGCTCGTTCATGAGCGCAATATTCAGGTCCCGCTGGGTGTTCTCGATCACCTTGGCGGCCTCGGCGGTACGGACGTTGGGCGCCCGGTGGACACCGGCCGTGACGACGCTGGCGTATACGTCGGCAACCACGTCCAGAGTCGCCTCATCCTGGCCCGAGACAACCTTCATGATGGTCTCGAAACGGTGTTCGGTGTCCCCTGGGTTGATGCGCTCCGGGGAATACCCGACGGTGAAGTCGGGCCCGCACGTCAATCCCGATTCCTGTTCCAGGATGGGCGCGCATTCCTCCTCGGTGACGCCGGGATACACGGTCGATTCGAAGACCACGATCGATCCCTTCCCGAGGTGGCGCCCGAGGGTGCGGGTGGCGGCGAAAACGGGAGTGAGGTCGGGGCGGTTGGCATCGTTGATCGGCGTCGGGACGGTGACGATGTGAAAATCCGCGGCCTCCAGATCCTTGGGATCGGTGGTGAAACGCATGTTTGCCGCGCGCAGCACATCGGAACTCACCTCGCCCGTGCGGTCATGACCGTCGCGGAGTTCCTGGACGCGCTCCGTATCGATGTCCAAAGCCACGACGGCTTCGCTTCCACGACCAAAAGCAACGGCGACGGGCAATCCCACGTACCCGAGGCCAATTACGGAAATTCGCCGTCCATGGCTCATTTACAGACTCCAGTTTTTCATTGCGCCAAGAGGAAGGGTGCAGCGGAGAAAATGTGCAACTGGCAACTCTTATTGTGCCGACAAATACTTGTAGAGCTTCTTTGCGTCATCCAGGGCGTCGAAGGGACGGCCGGAATCGATGAGGTCCTTGAGGATCTTCCGCGCCCCTTCCTTGTCGTTGGTTTGGGACAACGCGACCGCCAGGTGGTAGCCGATGTCCGAATGTTCCGGGGCACCCGTGTGGGCCTTCCTAAGGAGCTCCAGGCCCTTCTTGGTCCGGCCCTTCTTGACGTGGAGCCAGCCCAGGGTATCCATGATCGCCGGTGACGTCGGAGCCTTGTCGTAGGCCCGTTCGGCCATGTCCAGGGCCCGGCCGTCGCCGAGTTCGTTGTACAGCCAGGCCAGGTTGTTGAGCAGCATCGGGTTGTCCGGGAATTTCACCAGCAGCGATTCGTTCTCCCTGACGGCGTTCTCGTAGTCGCCGCTCTTGATCAGTTCGCCGGCATAAAGGAAGCGGATGTTCTGATCGTCGGGGTGACCGGCAACCCAATCCTTGAGCAGCTGTCTCGCTTCATCGCCCTTTCCGCCTTTCGCCAGGCTTTGATACAGCGGCGTCAGGACGGCGGCGGTGGGTTCGCGTTTCAAGGCTACGGCGAAGGCATCCGCCGCTTCGTCGAAACGGCCTTCCCGTTGCAGCAAGGCCCCCTTCAACGCCGGGCCAAAGGCGGCCTTCGGGCGATCCTTGCTTACCTTCTCGGTCAGCGCCAGCGCGGGCGCGACACCCCGGAGCCTGTATTCAATCTCGATGCGGTCGCGAAGGGCGGGCAAGAACGCGGGATCGATTTCAAGAGCCCGGTCCAATGCCTTTTCCGCACTGCTGAAGTCATCGTTGGCGGCCAATGCCCGCCCGACCCGATGATGGGCAAGCGCGGAATCGGGCATGAGCTCGACAAGGCGCCGGTAGGTGGCGACGGCATCGGCTTTTTGACCGGCGGCGAATTGAGCCCGGGCCAGAGCATCAACCGCGTCTCCATTCTGCGGCGCGATCTCGACCAGTTGCCGCGCTTCGGTCAAAGCCTCGGCGGACTTCTTTCCCTGGAGCAGTCCGTTGACCAACAGAATACGTGGTGCCGGCTCCTTGGGATGGGTGGCGATCGCCTTCTTCAGCCATTCGCCCCCCTTCTCCGGGTTCTTTTGGGCAAGCTCCAACTGAGCCATGCTTACCATTGCCGCGAGAAGCTTCGGATCGAGTTCGAGAGCCCTCTTCCAGGCTGCCCGTGCTCCGTCAGGCTTCTGCGTCGCCGCGAGCATACGGCCCAACCGATAGTGGACCTGCGGCGATTTCGGGGCGAGGTTCGCGAGACGCCGATAGGATGCAACGGCATTGACCGTCTGTCCGGCGGCGAATTGAGCGCGGGCCAGGGCGTCGACGGCATCGGCGTTCTCCGGCGCAATCTGGGAGAGCTCACGGGCTGCCATCAGAGCACGGTCCGGTTTCTTTTGCTGGAGGAAGGTGTTGATCAAGGTCAGGCGCGGTGCCGGTGCCTTGGGGTTGGCGGCAGCCGCTTTTTCAAGCCATTCGACGCCCTTTTTTTGATTTTTGGCCGAGAATTCAAGCTGTGCCAGCCTGAGCATGGCCTGCATGTTCTTTTCGTCGACCGCGAGTATCTTCTGGTAGCGGCCCCGGGCCTCGTCCAGCCGGCCGGCATGGCGGTCCATCTCCGCAAGGTTGAGGGCCGCGGGCGCGAAGTCCGCCTTCCGGGCAAGGGCGTCCTCGAAGTTCTTCCGCGCCGCGTCCAAGTCGTTTTTGGCCAGATTGATGGTGCCCAGGAAATTGTCGGGCATGGGGCTGTCCGGCATCTGCTTCTTGAGATTGTCGGCCGCCTCGAGGGCGCGGTCGAATTGCCGGGCCCGCATGTGGGTCAGGATCAACAGCACGTTGGCGCGCTGGGCGTTGGGATCCTTCTCCAGGACGGCCTCGAGTTCCTTGACCGCCTCGCCCTGCTCGCCGGTGCTGAGTTGACTCAGGGCCAGACGCGTCCGCGCCGCCGTGTCCCCGGGATTCACGGACGTGGCCTTGGCAAAAATCGTCGCCGCATCGGCGTAGCGGCGCGCCGCCATGTAGGCATTTCCCAGCAGCGTCGCGGACTGAAAGTCCTCGGCATTTTGCGCGATCACCGGCTCGAGGAGTTCGATCGCCTTGTCGGGCGCGTTCTTGCGCAAATGGATGACCGCCAGAAGCTTGCGGCCCGATACGCTGCCCGGAACCTGGGTCAGGTACTTTTGCGCGTACCCCTGGGCCTGCTCGACCTTGCGTAAGGCCAGGCTCAACGTGGCAAGCAGATAATTGGCCGGCGGATAGGCGGTCAGCGCCGGCTCGACCGGGATCAGGACGTCCAGGGCATCCTGGTGCTTGCTTTCGCGGGCCAGGATCAACGCCAGGACGTAATTGGCCATGGGATGGTTGGGCAGCCTGGTGAGAACGGCATCGACGTCGGCACGGGCCTGGGCGTTCTTTTTCTGGCCCACGGAAACGAGGGCGCGGGACACGAGTGCCGGAACGTTCAGGGCATTGATCTCGATCGCCTTGGAGTAGGCTTCCTCGGCACCGGCGAGATCACCCTGTGCCCGACGAAGCTCCCCCTTGCGGACCAAGGCCCCTTGGTGTTGGGGGGCAAAGGACAGGGCCCGGTCGATGTTGGCCTCGGCCTCGGCCAACATGCCGCGAGCCTGGAGAAGCTGGCTGAGGGCTACATAAGCCTCGGGTGTTTCGGGGTCGAGTTTGAGCGCGGTATCAAGGGCGCTGTCCGCCTTGTCCAATTCCCTGAGCGCCATATAGGCCACTGCACGAACGACGTGGATGCGGGCCAGGTTTTCCTGTGGATGGTCCTCGGGCTTGATCTCGTCGATGATCTCCCGGAACTTCCCCTGCAGCCTGTAGGCTTCGGCGAGGGGCAGCGAAACCGCTCGCTCATCCAGACCACGCTGGCGCGCCGCCTTGAGTTCCTTCTCCGCCGACGGGCCATCACCGAAACGCAGATAGATGAAGGCGAGGTCGAAACGGGCGTTGACGTTGTTGCGGTCGGCGCGGATGGCATTTTTCAGCTGGATGACGGCCGCCTTGACGTCCCCCTTCTTGATGTAGGCCTTGGCATCCTCGTAATAATCTACCGATTCGTCGCTGATTTTGGCCTCGACCGGCGCGACCGCCAGGGTCAATGCGACCAAAAGCCACGCTGCCATTCCGACTACCCGCCGGCAGGCAAATCCGGTCAATTCATGAATCCCTGTCTTCTGCATCTGTTCGGTCATGGACATTACCTGTACACCAAAACGAGATTGGGGGCCGTCATCGTCATATCCGAAGATTGAGCTGCGTCATGAGATCGTAAAGAGTTGGCCGGCTGACGCCGAGGAGCTTGGCGGCCGCCGAGACGTTGTTGCGGGACAACGCGAGCGCCGAAGTTATGATCTCGATATCGGCGCGTTCCCGTGCCTGTTTCAGGGTCGGGAACTCGGCCTGGCCATCATCGGATTCGAAATCCAGGTCGGTAGCGGTGATCAACTTACCCTCCGCCAGCACGGTCGCCCGCTTTACCCTGTTTTCCAGTTCGCGGACGTTGCCCGGCCAGGGGTAATTGGTGACCGCCGCAAGCGCGTCGCTGGTGAATCCCTTGAGCGCGCGGCGGGATTTCTTCCTGTACTTCTGAAAAAAGAAGTTGGCGAGAAGGACGGAGTCTCCCTCCCGTTCCCGAAGCGGCGGAACAAAGACGCCGACCTCGTCGAGGCGATAGTACAGGTCCTCGCGAAATCGCCCCTCCTGGATCAGTTCCTTCAAATCCTGGTTGGTTGCCGCAACCACGCGCAGGTCCACGTCGATCTGCTTGCGTCCACCGACACGCTCGATAATGCGTTCCTCGAGAAAGCGCAGGAGCTTGGATTGGAGGGACAGCGGCATGTCTCCGATTTCATCGAGAAAAAGGGTCCCCTCGTGCGCCAGTTCGACCTTGCCGATGGTTTGCTTGACGGCCCCGGTAAAGGCGCCCTTCTCGTGCCCGAACAGTTCGCTTTCCAACAAGTTTTCCGGGATTGCAGCACAATTGATGGCAACGAACGGGCCGGAGGCCCGAGGGCTGAGGTCGTGGACCGCCTGGGTCAGAACCTCCTTGCCGGTACCGCTCTCGCCGGTAAGGAGAACGTTGACGTCGGACGATGCGATGCGTTCCACCAGGGAGCAGACCCTGAGCATTTCCTGACTGTTGGTGACGATATCGGTGAGCGGCGATTCCGCCTTCGTCTGGGTCAGGCGCCGGTTCATTTCTTCGAGCTTATGGAGGGCGAGGGCACGGTCGATAATCATTTTCAGAACGTCGATATCGACCGGCTTCGGATAGAAGTCGTAGGCACCAAGGCTGACCGCCTTTACGGCGTTTTCCTTTTCCTCGTTGCCGCTGGCAACGATGATTTTCGTCGACGACTTTAACGCCAGGATCGATTCGAGGGTCGCCAGGCCCTCCGTGGCGCCGTTGGGATCGGGTGGCAAGCCAAGGTCCAGGACCACGACCGGCGGGCTTTCCTTGCGCGCGGTCGCCAACGCACTCTCCCGGTCCTCGGCAACATGGACGTCCAGGTCATCGGTGAGAGCCCAGGATAGCTGGCTTCTCAGACCCGGATCGTCCTCGACGATGAGGAGTTTCTCCTTCGTGTCTTTCATTGGCTTACCGTTTTCCCGTCCTCTACGCCAAGGGCCGGCATCGGCTCGGCAATCGGCAATATGACCTGCATGACAGTGCCTTTGCCCAATTTGCTCGAGACCTCCAAGCGCCCACCCATATCGCGAACCATCTGTCTGACTTGAAACGCCCCCAGGCCGTAACCGGTTTCCTTCTCGGTGTCGAGCGGCCGGAAAAGCTGGTCCCTGATGAACTCCTCATCCATGCCGGGACCATCGTCGGTAACCTCGATGACGGCTTCGTCGTCGGCACTTCTCAGGCGCAGGGAAACCCTGCCATCCACACCAGCCGCTTCGATCGCATTTTGAAACAGGTGATCGAGGACCGAGGTCAATTTCCCCTCGTCCACGGCCACCTCGGCGTCGGTGGCGCCCAATTCAATCTCTATATCGCCCTTCTGGGTCCGCCAGGCTTCCGCCACCTGGACCATGACCGGCCGCAAGGCGATGCCCTTCACATTGTCCGATGTCCCCTGGTGTTCGGCCTTGAATTGTACCAAAAGGCTCCGCATGCGCGATACCGAGTTCTGGACGGTTGCCAGCATATCCTTTTGAAACTGCGGATTGTCGCCAAATCGCTCGGCATTCTTAAGCATTAACGACATTTGGCTTACTAGGTTCTTAATATCATGAATAACAAAGGCGAAACGCTGGTTGAAGGCTTCGAGCCGGCGGGCGTCGGATAGAGCGTTCGCGGATTGTTCCTCGGCCAGATAGCTGGCCGTCTGGCGGCCGATTGTCTTGAGTAGGTCGAAATCTTCCCAATCGAGGGGACGATTTGCACGGGGCTTGCCCAGAACCAGGAATGCATGAAGAACATTTCGATGCATGAGGGGAACAACCAGCCATGCACGCTTGTGGGCCAGCAGCCATGACGGGACCGACAGCGCTTCGTGACGATCCGGATCGGAACGGCATTCGTTCAGGTCGACGATCCATTGAGTCCGGTTCAGGTACTCGGCAAAGGCGCTGTCCATGCGTTCCGCGGGGTGTCCACCATCGGGCAGATTGCCATCGAAATTCCAGGATGCGGTAGGAAAGTAGGCCCGGTCATCGGGACGCAGGACCCAGAGGCCACCGGACGTGCTGTCGACGATATCGGCGATCGCGCGCACGATGCGACCATGAAGACCGGCATCACCGGCATCCAACGACATGGTCTGGATGAAGCGCAGCCACTCCTCACGGTAGTCGTACTTGTAGCTGAAGAAATGCTTGCTGATCCAAACCCTGACCTGGGCCCTTATGGAGCCAGAGGAAAAGATCACCAACAGGATCAGGACAGCGCCGGAAAAAAAGATGATCTGGAGGGTCGGCCCCCAGCCGCCACCGAAATTCTTGAGGTAGAACCCGACCCCGGACATCAACAACAGGTAGAGGCCGCTGCCGAGAAGGGCTGCCGAATGGAAGACCGCTTTCCGCGAAACATGGATATCAACCTGCCAGGTTCGGGAGCGGGATACGGATACGGCGATCAAGGGCACGGCAAGGGCATTGATGAAGCCGCGGGCCTTGAACAGCGTGGGATCGATTTTATGGAACAGGACAGCATGGGCGTGGAGGAAGAAATCGTAGGCAAAAATGGCGCCCAGACCAAAACAAAGAAACTTGACCGCCCAGCGGACGTGTTCGTCCGCATTCCGGAACAGGTTCTCAAGCAAGAGCATGCCCAAAACCGCCAAGAGAACCATCGCCGCCCCGGAAAGCAACTCAAGCATCGGGCGATAGTCCCGCAGGTACCCGAGATAGTCTGGTATGTAGGTGAAGAGGGCGAAAACGACCGCCAATCCGCCAATCACGCCGAGCATGACACGCTTGATCCCGACAGCGGTGTCGGCCTGTCCCAACCCGAGAAGCGACGCCAGAAACAGGAGCCACCCGGCGTCGCGGGCAAGCTCAAGGGATCCCACCAACAACGGAGTGGTCCCGATCCAGGGCTCCGCCGCGACGACGCCAGCCCACAATACCGAGGACCCGCACCCAAGCAGGATCAACTGTTTTTGCCGAACGGATGTCCTGCTCAGGGCGACGAGCAGTGTCAGGAACAGGTACGCAGCCGCACAGATTCCGTAACTGACTAGTTGTATTTCGGTTTGCACCACTAGCGCGCGCCCTCAGGCCACAAGATCACTCTGACCGTCTGCACCAATATGAGAAAATCCAGGAAGAGGCTTCCGTTCTTTACGTAGTACAGGTCGTAGGCCAGTTTTGCCCGGGCATCCTCCTCGGACGCTCCGTAGGGGTAGTTGATCTGCGCCCAACCGGTCAGCCCG
>JAJFIG010000313.1 GCA_021775195.1 Rhodospirillales bacterium
CTGCCGTACGGCGACAACACACGCCCCCCATCCTCGCGCCGCCCATAGTAGATCCAGGACGCCGTGTTGAAGGTCCGGGTGACGATGTAGACCATGATGTTGGTGAGCATCGCGTCCTTCGAGTGGGCGCTCTCGACGTCGTCGCCAATCGTGTCGGACCACGAGTTGAGCTTCTCGACAATCCAGGCGGCGACGCCGACGGGGCTGTCCATCATGGCGTAGCTCAGGGTCTGCGGCCTGGTCGCCTGCTGGGTCCGGTAGCCGTCCTCCATCACCTGCTCGCGCGCGAAGCGTTCCGCCCAGGCCTCTTCCTCCGGGCCCCGGGGGCCGTCACGGTGACGCATGGTCAACAAATTGATGTGGATCGCCTTGCAGGCCGGCGCGTGTTCGAGGCCGAGCCAGCTCGAAATCGCGGCCCCCCAGTCGCCGCCCTGGGCGAGATAGCCATCGTAGCCCAACACGTCCGTCATCAGCGAGGCAAGCACGCCGGCCATCTTGCGGGGACCGTAGGGGCGCGGCGGGCGGCCCGAAAACCCGAAGCCCGGCAACGATGGCGCGACGACGTCGAAGGCGTCCTCGGCGTTGCCGCCGAAGCGTTCCGGATGAGCCAGAGGCTCGATGAAGTCCAGGAACTCGACGACCGTACCCGGCCAGCCATGGCTGATGATCAACGGCAAGGGCGCTGGTCCGCTACCCTTCTCGTGAATGAAGTGGATGTCGATACCGTCGACCGGGGCAATGAAATGGGAGAATCGGTTGATGGCGGCTTCCTGCTTGCGCCAGTCGAACTCCTCGACCCAATAGGTACAGAGCTCCTTCATGTAATCGAGGTTGGTGCCGTATTTCCAGCCCCCGTCGTCGGGCATCTCGTGCCAGGGATAGCCGGCGACGCGCGCCCGGATGCGCTCAAGGGTTTCGTCGGGAATATCGATGTGGAAGGGCCGGATGGAGGTCATGGCGAAACTTATAGGCACCGCTTCGGACGGAAACCACCAAGAAATTTATGTGTCATCCTGCCGTTCGCCAATCCGCAGGGCGCCGACCGAAACGCCTATACGGCCCCACGGCCTAGAACAGATGCTGGCCGCCGGTGACCCAGATCTCGGTGCCGGTGACGTAGGCGGAGTCGTCGGAGCACAGGTAGTAGATGGTGGTCGCCACGTCCCGGGCCGAGCCCATGCGGTCCAGGGGTATGCGGGGGATCAGGACCTCGTATTCGGGCTGGATCATCTCGGTCTCGATCTCGCCCGGGGCAACGGCGTTGACGCGGACCCCGAGGGCGGCGAATTCGTTGGCCATCTCCCGGGTCAGGCCAGAGAGCGCCGCCTTGGAAATGGAATAGGCCGAGCCGGCGAAGGGATGGATGGCGTGGCCGGCGATGGAGGTGATGTTGACGATGGCGCCCTTGGACTTGTGCAAGGCGCTGGCGAAGCCCCGGGACAGGCGCAGAGGGGCAAAGAAATTGAGCTCGAAGACGTCGTGCCAGGCGTCGAGGTCGCCGTTGAGGCAGCCGAGGCGCTCCTTGTACGGGGTCTTGGGAGACATGCCGGCGTTGTTGACCAGGGCATGCAGGGGCTCGTCGCCGAGGGCCTCGTTGGCCTCGGCAACGAAGCTGGCGATGCTGTCGGTGTCGCTGAGGTCGGTGGCGATGTGGCGGGTCCAGCGGCGGTCGCGCCGGCATTCCGGCGGCGCGTCCTCGCGCGAGCAGGTGATGATGCTCCAGCCGCGCTCGAGAAAGCACAGCGCCGTGGCGTGGCCGATGCCGCGGCTGGCCCCGGTGATGACGACGGTTTTGCGGCTTTCTTCCATGGTTGCTAAGTTAGGACAAATGCTGCCGGCTTTCCAGGGCGCGAAAGAAGTGATGAGGACTTCGGGTCATGTGCTCGCGATATGAATTGGGCGAGGGGCCGGCGGCGATGGTGCGGCGCTTCGACCTGCCGAAGCCGCCCCCCACCTGGCCGGCCAATGAACTGCGCCCGACCAACCGGGCGCCGGTGATCCTGGACGACGGCGGCGGGCGGCGAGCGGTGCTGCCACGCTGGGGGCTGCCGGCGACATGGGACAACAAGCCGCTGATCAACGCCCGCGCCGAAACCCTGAGCGAACGCAAGACCTTCCGGCCGCTGCTGGGGAACCGCTGCCTGGTGCCGGCGACGGCCTATTTCGAATGGCGCAAGGACGGGCGTCACAAACGCAAGAACCGGATCG
This sequence comes from Rhodospirillales bacterium, assembly GCA_021775195.1. Classification (GTDB taxonomy): domain Bacteria; phylum Pseudomonadota; class Alphaproteobacteria; order Rhodospirillales; family 2-02-FULL-58-16; genus JAJFIG01. The sequence goes on from JAJFIG010000313.1 coordinate 2,209, forward strand.
CGCCGGCGGATGGCGGGTTGTTCGCCTTCGCCGGGCTGGTGGATGGCGATCATTTCACCATCATCACCTGTGCCCCGGCCCCCGGCATCGCCCACATCCACAACCGCATGCCGGTAATCCTGGCCGGGGACGGCGAGGCTCAGTGGCTGGAGCGGGAACGGCCCTTCGAGACAGTGGCGCCGCTGCTGGTCCCCTTCACGGGGACGGCGCTGAGGGCGGACGAGGAACGCCCGTCGGAGCGGCAGGGGGACCTCTTCGGCCCCGGTTAGTGAGCCATGAACAGCGGCACCGTGGCGTTCTCGAGAACGTGACGGGTGACGCCGCCAAGGATGAGCTGGCGCATACGGCTGTGGGTGTAGGCGCCCATGACCAGGAGATCGGCGCCGGCGTCGGCGCATTCCTTAAGCAACACCTCGCCGACGGCGCGGGGGTTGGCGGAAAACACCCGGGTTTCGGCGGTAACCCCGTGCCAGGCGAAATAGGTCGCCAGTTCGGGGGCGACGGACACCGAGGTCTGGTCGCTTTCGGCGCTGAAGATGACGACACCGCCGCTGCCGACGATGATGGGCATGGCCGAGGCCACGGCACGGGCGGCCTGGGCACTGCCGTTCCAGGAAACGGCGATTTTGCGGCCAACGGGCCCGGTGCCGCCGGGCGGAACGACGAGAGCCGGACGCCCGGTTTCGAACAGGGCGGCGTTGAGGGTCATG
>JAJFIG010000314.1 GCA_021775195.1 Rhodospirillales bacterium
CCTCCTCGATCTTTGCCGCGGGCCTTGACGAGGGCGCCCGGCGCACTACCCTTATACAAGTGTCAGACGGTCGGATGGCCGCCTTCCGGGTGCCGCAAGGTCCGGGGGGAGGAAAGTCCGGGCTCCACGGAAACACGGTGCCGGGTAACGCCCGGCGGGGGCGACCCCAGGGAAAGTGCCACAGAAAGCAAACCGCCCGCCGAAGCTTCGGCGAAGGCGGGTAAGGGTGAAAGGGTGCGGTAAGAGCGCACCGCGTCCCCGGTGACGGGGGCGGCACGGCAAACCCCACCGGGAGCAAGACCAAATAGGGACGGTGCGCCGGGGTTTCCCCGGCAGGCGGGTTTTCGCGCCGCCGTCCGGGTCGGTCGCGCGAGGTGTCCGGCAACGGGCGTCCCAGATGACTGGCCCTCCCCCGCTTCGGCGGGGACAGAACCCGGCTTACAGGCCGTCTGACACACTCATCTTCTCTTAATACCAACCTGCATAAATAGATACCCATTGTGATCGTGTTTCCCGCTCCCTCGGGGCGTCGGGAAGGCTTGACGATGTCCCCGCACCGCCCGCCCCTCCCCACCTGCCGAGGACGCGGTAAACACGATCACAATGGGTATCTATTTATGCAGGTTGGTATGAACCTGAACCCCCCTAGAATCGCCTCTCGAATGCGAATCGAAAGCTCGATTCGGGCAAAAACTACGGAGCCCAAGCGTTAACCATAATTCAAGAATTCGCCAATAAAAGAACGTTTACAGAACATAAAATTGCCTGAATGCTTCACTTTAATTGGTGTCCACAATCCTTTGGGATTACGAGCTAAATTTTCGGCACATCTAGTGTGGGCATCGGAATTCCCAGCAACACTTTGTTAACCCTAGTAAAACCATAGTATCCCATTGACGCCCATAGTGTCCCATGGTATCCCATTACAGTCCAAAATGCGTCCGTGGGGGGATGGCAATAAGGGGCATCTCATCGGCAAAAGCCGGTGTGGGATGACAAGGGGTTGCGGGGACGAATATGACGCTGTTGGTCGGCAGGCACGTCAACAAGATAGACAAGAAGGGACGGGTCTCGGTTCCCAAGACATTCCGTGACGCGTTTCGTGCCCAGACCTTTTCTGGCCTTTATGCCTACCCGTTGTTCAAGGCTCCCGCCATCGAAGCCTGCGGCGAGGACTTCATGCGCCGGGTCAGCGAGAGCCTCGAGGACCTGGACATGTTTTCCGACGCCCAGGACGACCTCGCCGCTGTGATCCTGGAAAATGCCCATCCCCTGGCCTTCGATCCCGAGGGCCGTATCGTGCTTCCCTCGGAGCTTCTCAAGCACGCCGGTATCGACGGCCAGGTCATGTTCGTCGGCCGTGGCGCCCGCCTGCAGATCTGGGAGCCCGAGGCCTACGAGGCCAACCACCAGAAAGCATTCCAGCGCGCCCGCTCCAAGGGCGCCACCTTGCGCCTGCGCCCGCCCGGTCCCCGGGGCGAGGACTCCTGATCATGCCCGCATCCGCCCACGTCCCGGTCATGGTCCGCGAAGTTGTCGAGGCCCTGGCCCCCCGTGACGGCGCCATCTACGTCGACGCCACCTTCGGTGCCGGCGGCTATTCCAAGGCCGTCCTCGATGCCGCCGGATGCCGGGTCTGGGGGATCGACCGCGATCCCGACGCGGCGGCCCGTGGCACCCGCATGGGCGACCGCTATCCGGGACGGCTCACGGTTCTCCAGGGTTGTTACGGCGACATGGTCCGCCTCCTCGGCGACGCCGGCGTCGACCGGGTCGACGGTGTCGCCATGGACCTCGGCGTCTCTTCGCCGCAGATCGACGACCCGGAGCGCGGGTTTTCCTTCCGCGCCGACGGTCCTCTCGACATGCGCATGTCGCGGGAAGGGAGTAGCGCCGCCGACGTCGTCAACGGCATGGGCGAAGGCGATCTCGCCGACCTTATCTATGAACTGGGCGAGGAGCGCCGTTCGCGCCGCATCGCCCACGCCATCGTCGAAGCCCGGGAACAGGCACCCATCACCCGCACCGGCCAGTTTGCCGATATCGTGCGCCGGGTCGTTCCCCGGTCCCGCGACGGCATCGATCCCGCCACCCGCACCTTTCAGGCGCTGCGCATTTTCGTCAACGACGAGCAGGGCGAACTCGACCGCGGCCTGTCGGCGGCGGAAACCCTGTTGGCTCCCGGCGGCCGTTTCGCGGTTGTCTCCTTTCATTCCCTCGAGGATCGCAAGGTCAAGACGTTCATGAGCCAACGGAGCGGCGCCGCGCCCCGGCCATCACGCCACCAGCCCGATCCCGGCCCGGCCCCTGCGCCCAGTTTCCGCCTGCTGCGCCGTGGCGCCGCCAAGCCGTCGGCCGATGAGATCATCGCCAATCCCCGCTCCCGTTCGGCGCGCCTGCGCGCCGCGGAGCGTACCGCCGCCCCGCCCTGGCCCGGCCCGGTTCTGGGTCGGAGCGGCACCGTCAATCAGGGGGCAGATAACACCCAAGGAGGGCAGCCGTGATGCGGCAGACGACGTTCCTTTTCATCCTTCTCGCCGCGGTGTTGAGTCTTGCTCTGTTCACGCTCAAGTACGAGGTTCAGGGCCTCGAGCAGGAATTCGTCCAGTTGAACCGGTCCATTACCGCCGACCGCCAGGCCATCCATGTGCTCGAGGCGGAATGGAGCCACCTCAATGATCTTCCCCGACTGCGGGGCCTCGCGAGCCGGTATCTGGATCTGGAACAGGTCCAGCCCGAGCAATTCGCCACCCTTGCCGACCTGCCTCTGCCCTCGGCCCAGCCCGAGGGGATTGGTGAGGTGGCGTTTGCCGATACGCAAAAGCAGCCGACCACGACTCCATTGGCCGACAGAAAGGAAAGCCGGTGAACGATCAGAAAGATCCCCGCGCCGTTCCGGCGGAGCCGCGCCGCTTGCGCCATGTTCGCCTGGAAGGGGTCCGAAAACAGGCCCTGGAGACCGGGCGCAATCGCCTGCTGGTCACAGGCGTCGTCTTTGCATTGGCGTTCACGGTGATCGCCGGGCGTCTCGTCGGCCTCACGGTTCTCGACCCGGGTGGTGAGCCGGCCATTGCCCGCACGATCCAGGAACCGCCGGTGGATCGGGCCGATATTCTTGACCGTAACGGCGTCATTCTGGCCACCAGCCTGCCGACCGCATCCCTTTACGCCGATCCCCGCGACATCGCCGATGCCGAGGATGTCGCCGACAGGCTTGTCCGGGTCCTGCCCGAACTGAAGCATTCTCTGGTTGTCGCCAAGCTGCGGGCGAAAAACCGTTTCGTCTGGATCAAGCGCAATCTGACGCCGAAGCAGCAGTATGCGGTCAACCGGCTCGGTCTTCCCGGATTGTTCTTCCAGCCCACGGCGCGCCGCGCCTATCCCCACGGCCGCTCGGCGGCTCACATCCTTGGCCTCACCGATGTTGATGGCCATGGCATTGCCGGTATCGAACAGCAGTTCGACGGGTTGCTGCGCGGTGGCGACTCGCTGCGGCTCTCCATCGACGTCCGTGTTCAGGCCGTTCTGCGCGAGGAACTGCTATCCGCCATGCGGGAATTCAGCGCCGTCGGCGCCGCCGGCGTGGTCCTCGACGCCAACAGCGGCGAAACCCTGGCCATGGTATCGCTCCCCGACTTCGACCCCAACCGTCCCTTCACCGCCCGCGGCCGGGCCGGCTTCAACCGGGCCACCAAGGGCGTTTACGAGATGGGTTCCACCTTCAAGCTCTTCACCACGGCCATGGCCCTGGACAGTGGTACGGTCAACCTTCGCGACCGATACGATGCCACCAAGCCTCTCCGCGTGTCGCGCTTCACGATCGCCGACTACCACGGCAAGAATCGCTGGCTGTCGGTGCCCGAGATTCTGGTTTATTCCTCCAACATCGGGGCCGCCCGGATGGCCTTGGATGTGGGCACCCGGGACCAGCGCGCTTACCTTCGCGGACTCGGCTTGTTGCGCCCGGCCGTGATCGAACTGCCCGAGGTCGCCACACCCTTGATGCCGGCGCGCTGGCGCAACATCAACACCATGACCATCGCCTACGGTCACGGCATTGCCGTCACCCCCGTACAAGTCACCGATGCGGTCGCCACCCTCGTCAACGGTGGTATCCGTCATCCGGCGACGGTCCTCAAGCGTTCACCCGCCGACCGTGGCCGGGGCCAGCGGGTGCTTTCGGCCCGGACCTCCGAGCAGATGCGTCGCCTCATGCGTTTGGTGGTGCGCCGGGGAACCGGCCGCAAGGCCGAAACGCCGGGCTACCGCATCGGCGGCAAAACCGGCACGGCCGAAAAACAGAGCGGCGGCCAGTACCGCACCGACGCCCTGGTATCGTCCTTCGTCGGCGCCTTTCCCATGGACCGGCCCCGCTATGTGGTGATGGCGTTGCTGGACGAACCCCGCGGTATCGCCCGCACCAACGACTACGCCACCGGCGGATGGGTCGCGGCGCCCCTGGTCGGGCGCGTGGTTAGGCGCATGGCTCCTCTAGTCGGTATCCCGCCGGCGGTCGACGACGAGGAGCCCCTGCTGCCTGGGCGATCCATGCTCGCATCCCTCAACACGGCGCCGGCGAAAGCCAGGGGACGGCGCCTTGCGGCTCATTGACCTGCTGGATGGAGACCTAGCCCAGGTGGTGTACGGAACAAGCAACGAGGCCATGGAGATTGCCGGGCTCACCTGTGATTCACGTCAGGTGGAGGCCGGTTACCTGTTTGCTGCCCTGCCCGGAACTGCCGCCGACGGGCGGGCCTTCATCCCCGATGCCCTGAGCCGGGGCGCGCTGGCCGTGCTGGCGCCGCCTGGAACCGAATTCGAGAAGCCGGACCTTCCGGTCCCCCTGCTCATCGATGACAATCCGCGCCGCCGCTATGCCCTCATGGCGGCACGGTTCTTTCCGGGGCAGCCGGATACGGTGGCCGCCGTTACCGGCACCAACGGCAAGACCTCGGTGGTCTTTTTCCTGCGCCAGATCTGGGGCCGCCTCGGCCGTTCCGCGGCCAGCCTCGGCACTCTGGGTGTTGCCGGCCCTGGTATCGAGACGACCGGCAGCCTGACCACGCCGGACCCCGTCGACCTGCACCGGACGCTCGCCGACCTCCACCGGCGCGGCGCCGCCTGTCTGGCCATGGAAGCCTCCAGCCACGGTCTCGCCCAGTATCGCCTCGACGGCATCCGGGTCACCGCCGCCGCCTTCACCAACCTGTCCCGCGATCACCTGGACTATCACGGCTCCATGGACGCCTATCTGGACTCCAAACTGCGCCTGTTCTCGGCCGTGATGGAACCCGGCGGATGCGCGGTGCTGAACGCCGACGACGCCTCCTTCGAAAAAGTGGCCGCGGTCTGCCGTTCCCGCGGTCACAGGATCATGACCTATGGCGCCTCCGGCGCCGACGTCCGCCTCGAGGCGGCCGAGCCCCTAGCCGACGGCCAGCGCCTCGACATCCGCGTCGCCGGGCGCGCCCATACCCTGACCCTGCCCCTCGTCGGCGGCTTCCAGGCCGCCAACGCGCTCTGTGCCCTGGCTCTGGCAATCGCCGGTGGCGAGGATGCCGAGGCGGCGGTGGCGGCGGCGGAAATCCTCGCAGG
>JAJFIG010000315.1 GCA_021775195.1 Rhodospirillales bacterium
CCGTTTTCGCCGTGATGCAGCGCCATTTGATCGAGTATCCGACTCCCAGGAACCTGAACTACTGGTGGAACTTCGGCTCCCTGGCGGGAATCGTGCTGACCATCATGGTGGTGACCGGCATCTTCCTGGCCATGAATTATACGCCCCATGTGGATTACGCCTTCGAAAGCGTCGAGCACATCGTCCGCGACGTCAACTATGGCTGGCTGCTCCGCTACCTGCACATGAACGGCGGCTCGATGTTCTTCCTCCTGGTCTACCTCCACATGTTCCGCGGCCTCTACTACGGCTCCTACAAGTCGCCTCGCGAAATCCTGTGGATGATCGGCGTCATCATCCTGCTCTGCATGATGGCGACGGCGTTCATGGGCTACGTGTTGCCGTGGGGACAGATGAGCTTCTGGGGCGCCACCGTGATCACCAACCTGTTCTCGGCAGTCCCGCTCGTCGGCGAGCCCATCGTCACCTGGTTGTGGGGCGGCTTCGTCGTCGGCAATCCAACGCTGAACCGCTTCTTCTCGCTCCATTACCTGCTGCCCTTCGTCATCTTCGCCCTGGTCTTCGTGCATCTCTGGGCCCTGCACGAGCATCACTCCAACAACCCGCTGGGGGTCGAGGCCAAGGAGCCCGCGGACTCCATACCCTTCCATCCCTATTTCACCATCAAGGATCTCTACGGCCTCGGCGTGTTCATGATCTTCTACCTGGGCTTCGTCTTCTTCGCCCCCGACTTCTTCGGCGAGCCCGACAACTACATCAAGGCCAACTCCCTGGCGACGCCGGCGCACATCGTCCCCGAGTGGTACCTGCTTCCCTTCTACGCCATCCTGCGCGCCATCACCTTCGACATCTGGTTCATCCCGGCGAAGCTGATCGGCGTCATCGCCATGTTCGCCTCGATCCTGATCCTGCTGTTCCTGCCTTGGCTCGACACTTCGAAGGTCCGCAGCGCCCGGTTTCGCCCCATCTACAAGTACTTCTTCTGGTTCCTGATCATCGATTGCATCGTTCTGGGTTACGTTGGCGCCAACCCGCCCGAGAATTGGTTCGTCCCCCTGGGCCAGGTGGCCACGGCTTATTATTTCGGCCACTTCGCGATCGTGATGCCGCTCCTCGGCAAGATCGAGAAGCCGGGACCCGTACCCGACAGCATCAGCGCCGCGGTTCTCAAGGACCACGGCGACCAAAGCATGGAGGCGACCGATGCGTAAGCTGCTCTTCTGCGCCGCAGCGGCGCTCATCCTCGCCACCGGCGCGGCATCGGCCGCCGGGGGCCCCAAGGCACCGGCCCAGACGTGGTCCTTCGACGGCATCTTCGGCACCTACGACCGGGCGTCCCTGCGCCGCGGCCTGCAGGTCTACCTCGAGGTCTGCGCCAGTTGCCATTCCCTGCGCCTGGTTGCCTACCGGGCCCTAGGATCGGTCGGCTACAGTGGCGACGAGATCAAGGCCCTGGCCGCCACCTTCGAAGTCCAGGACGGACCCAACAGCGAGGGAGAGATGTTTGCCCGCCCGGCCTTGCCATCGGACAGGTTCGTATCGCCCTATGCCAACGAAATGGAAGCCCGCTCCGTCAACAACGGCGCGTTTCCGCCCGACCTGTCACTGATCACCAAGGCCCGCAAGGGTGGCCCCGATTACACCCATGCCCTGCTCACGGGCTACAAGGAGGAAGCGCCCGCGGGCTTCAAGATCGGCGAGGACATGCACTACAACGAGTACTTCCCCGGCCACCAGATCGCCATGCCGGCGCCCCTGGTCGAGGACGGGGTGGAATACCCCGACGGCACCAAGGCGACGGTGGAGCAGCTGAGCAAGGACGTGGTCCTTTTCCTGGCCTGGGCGGCGCAGCCGGAACTGGAGGAACGCAAGCAACTTGGCATTTCGGTCATGCTGTTCCTCATCGTGCTGACCGCCATGTTCTACGCCCTCAAGCGCCAGATCTGGGCCGACGTGCATTAGACGGCGCCCCTGAATTTTCGCGCTGTATTTGCCCCATGCGTGAACGGGCGGCGCTAAAAGCGCCGCCCGTTCGGCCCCCCTGGCCCTCGGTAATGGTTTAGGGAGTGGCCTGCCTGACGGGAGCCGGCTCGACGGCACCGTCGGCGGGCGCGGGCGCCTCGGGACGAGCCGCCGGGTCTTCGAATATGGGGATGAACCGGCTGATAATATAGTAGACGACGAAGGGCGCCGTGAGGATGACCATTGCCGTCAGCATCCCCTCCTTGCCAAAGAACTCCCAGTGGAATTCAACGAAGCCGCGGCCCGATTTTGATATCAGCTGGCCGCCGATGACGACGTTGAAGCGCATGACGAGAACCTGAAAAATCAGCAGAAATGCGCCAATGTTGGACAGCACCACCACGGTCCTGTCCCGAACCTCGAGCACCGCCACCACGCCCAACAACAGGATCGGACCGATGGAAAGAACCCCCATCTGGCCGAAGGCATAGGATTCGAACAGCGGCCCCATGAGAAGCGGCTGGATATCCGACCATTCATGGCTCTGCTGGAAATGGGCATGGATCAATTCGAGGACTTCCAGGCCCAAATCCAGAATGAACGCCGCCCACAGAATGGTCGCGAAGGTCCTCAGCATGCCGCAGTCGATTGGCTCCCGCCGCAGCCGCTTGATGACCGAGTACATGACCAGCAGCATGGCCATGCCGCTGACCACCGCGGAAGACAGGAAGATGATCGGCTGCAGGGCGGTGGCCCACCAGGAGATGGCCTTGACCGACCCGAAGACGAAACCGACGTAGCCGTGCAACAGGAAGGCCCAGGGGATACCCAGACCGGCCAGAATCCCGATCATTTTATGGTCCACCTTGGCCGAATCCGGATGGTACGTGGTCACGCCCAATGTCAGGGTTTTCCAGATCAGCCCCGCCAGCCCCGTGGTTTGATTGGCCATGCGGATGAAATGCGGCCGGTAGATGAGCCAGATTTCGATGGTCAGCAGGACCATGTAACTGCCGTAGACATACCCGAACAGACTCATCGGCGAGGTCAGATGGGGAGTGAAGTAGATTTCCAGGGCCCTCTGCGGCTGGCCCAGGTGGACCAGCAACGGCATCCCGGCGAAGCAGCCGAAGGAAAACGCCGCGATCAGGGCGAAGTTGGCGATGGAGTCGAATGCCTTGATTTTCATGACGTGGGAAAGGGCGGACACGACGAAGGCGCCGGCGATGAGCCCCGTGATGAAGGGGTAGATCACGATCATCAGGGACCACACGACGTGAGCATTGTTGGGAAAGATGTAATTGACCAGCGCATCATGGGGTAATTCCATCACCGTACCTCCCTCGGCAGTCCAACGTAGAAACAGTAGGGGTGGGTATGCATTTCCGGCCTGAGCGTCATCCACCTGTCCTCCTTGAACACCTTGGCGACTTCGCTATCGGGATCGTGCAAATTCCCGAACATCCTGGCCTTGTTGGGACAGACGGTGACGCAGGCGGGAAGTTTGCCGGCCTTCACCCGGTGATAGCACCACGTGCATTTGTCGGCTTTCTTTTTCTCGGGATTGATGAAGCGGGCACCGTAGGGGCAGGCCTGGACACAGTAGGCACAGCCGACGCAGTGCTCGTGATCGACGAGAACAAAACCGTCATCCGTTCTGTAGGTCGCGCCCACGGGGCAGACCTGGATGCAGGGTGAATTGTCACAGTGGTTGCACATTTTCGGAATCGTCCGCGCCAGCTGTGACTCGCTCCGGATCGCCGCATTGATCTTTTTGAAACCCTCGATCGCGCCCTTTGGGGAATCGACGTAAATGCCTTTTTTCGTGATGACGTATCGTTCCACCCAGGTCCTGAAGTATTCGGACGGGACGCTGTTTTCCCGCTTGCAGGCGCGCACGCAGTTGCCGCACCCGATACAGTTGTTGACATTGATCACATAGACGAGGTCACGATGTTTTTTGCTGTGACCGCCGACCCCGTGATCAGCCGAGGCTCCGGGTCCGACCACCATTAGAACGGTCGCCGTCGCCGCGCCCGATACAAGGTTTGCCAGGAACTCCCGGCGGGAGTCCGGCTCCAAATTCCATTTCTGTTTTTCCATGTTTCCAGTCTCGCCAATGATATTGCCGCATTGAAGGGATCCAGGCATCAAGATCAGAGCCCCGGGTTGTGGGCCTCGTGACAGGTGCTGCAGAGCATGTCGGCGTCGACATCCTCATGGGTTTTGGTTGGTTTGAAAGTGGGGAAGAATTTCGGCTTGGTGATCTGGTCCTCGTGGCAGTTCATGCATTGCCAGTTGGACTCCATGTCCACCTTCGCATCGGCGATCTTCTTGCCATCCCCAGCGTGGTCGACCACGGCCCCGTGGCAGGACTCGCACGACAGGCCTTTGTGGCCAAACGCCTCCACCTGGTCGTGTGTCTTTTTATGACAGCCTTGGCAGGATTCGTTGCCGCCGTAAGACAGCGGCAGCGCGGCGATTTCCTTTGGCGAATCTCCCCGGTACCAATCCTCATGATTCCAGCTCGACGGCGTGGCGAGCGCCTTTACCGCCAGGAAACCGATGAGGCCGATGACCAGAAGCCCCCCCAACCTGTAGAGGTGGGATCTGGGTGATGGATTGGGCATTGTCGATATCTCCCCTTAACGTATTCCGGCAACGGCCGGAACAATAACGCCCCCCCTAATTCGGCGTCGCAATAAAGAACAAGATTTTCTACCTTACGTTTATTTAATAACCTTCATGTATTCGATGACAAGCCTCCGTTCTTTGGCGTTTTTCAACTTGTAGACCATGGTTGTTCTCTTCCCGAGGAACTTCTTCGGGTTCTCGAGAAACCCGTCAAGATTGCTTTCATTCCAAACCAGGTCGGAGCCGATCAGACCCCTGTATTTCGTGTATCCCGCAACCGTTCCCGCCTTGCGGCCGAACATGCCTGCCAGCGAGGGGCCCAACTTGTGCGCTCCCTCCTTGACGGGATGGCAGGAGAGGCACTTTTTGTTGTAGACCGCCGCTCCGGCATCGCTGCCGGCGCCAAAGGCATCGCTGAAGCTCAACCCCATGATCACGGCGACGCCCAAGGCGATGGCCGCGGCCAAGGCAAGGTACTTTGTACTCTCCATCGCGTTGCTCCCTCCAAAGCCCGTGTATTCCCTGGAGCACGATCATCACGGCGCTTCAGTTGTCCTTGGCGCCGCGGGTGACCCAGAGTCTGATAATGTGCCGCTCCCACTTCGACAACTCCTTCCCGTGGAAGGGCATCCTGAGGTGGCGCGCCGCGCGCCCCTCGATCAGGACGTTGAGATTGCTGGTAAAGGCGTCTCCCGGAACCACGATCGGACCATGCTTTGTGCCCTTCATGAGTCCGTCGTAGGTCCTCAGGTCGAGGCCGCTCGCCTCATAGCCGTCTCCTCCCGGCTGATGACAGGCGAGGCACTTGTCCTTGATGATCGGCATGACTTCGCGCTCGAAACTGCCGTGTTCGGCCCCCGCCCCTTGGGGCAGGAGAATTCCGGCAAGGAGCGTGACCGCGAACACGCTCGGTGACGCCAAACGGACGTAATGGTAAAAAATATTCATCGCGGCTCCCTCCATGGAAAAATGTGAATGGAGCGCCCCTGCAAAGATCAGGGAAACCTGCGCAAGACCACGGTGTTGTTTCACACACCGTCGTCATTAATGGATACGCAAATCGCGTGCCAACTGCGCCTGTCGAGAAAGACCCTACGAATTCAAGGTTTTATGAGCGGCGTACTGTTTTCCGTCCCCGTGGAAAGTGTCACTAATTCACGACATATGTCGCTATTTTATGACAAACCCCATCGTTTCATGCGCACGTAGAGGTTTTGCCGGGGAATGCCGCTCAGCCGGGCGGCCTCGGAGATGTTGCCGTCGGCATCCTTTATCAGGCGGGTCAGGTAATCCCGTTCGAAGCACTCGCGCTCCGTCCGGTACGAACCGATCGGGCCATCATCGGAGTCGCTCTGGTCAACGATTTGCCCGAGGTGGCTGAGGTCGCTGGAATTGATGGGACCGCCGGTATGCAGGGCAACGATCCGCTCGATGGTATGTTGCAGTTGGCGCACGTTCCCCGGCCAGTAATAACCGTCCATGAGATCGATGGCGTCGGGCGTGAAGGGGCCGACGTCCTTGGCGAATTTGGTGTTGAAGTACTCGAGGAAATGGATCGCCAGGCGAACGATATCGTCGCGCCGTTTACGCAAGGGCGGGATTTCCAGGGCAACCACGTTGATACGGTAGTACAGGTCATCGCGAAACCGGTCGCCTTGGACTTCTTCAATGAGTTTCTTGTTCGTGGCGCAGAGCAGACGGAAGTCGCTGGTCCGCAGTTCGGTGCTGCCAAGCCGCGAAAAGGTGTGCTCCTGAAGCACCTGGAGCAGGCTGCTCTGCAGCTTGGCGCTCATATCGGCGATTTCGTCAAGGAACAGGGTGCCACCGTCGGCGTCTTCCAAATAGCCCGGTGTGGTTTTCACGGCGCCCGTAAAGGCCCCTTTCTCATAGCCGAACAGGGTGCTCTCCAGGAGTTGCTCCGAGAGCCCGCCACAATTGAGTTTGAGGAAGCGACTCTTGGCCCGCGAACTGACGTCATGGATGATCTTGGCGACCATGTCCTTGCCGGTGCCGCTTTCGCCCTCGAGCAGGACCGTCGTGTCGAGGGGCGCGATCTGTTTGATTTGTTGCAGCATGTTTTCGATGTCGGGCGAACGCCCGATGAGAGTCGGGCCCCCCGTCTGGCTGCCGAGGTTTTCCCGCAGGCTGTCGATTTCGCGGTAAGCACGGTCCAACTCGAGGGCCTTCTCGATCACGGCCTCGATTTCCTCGAGATTCTCGAAGGGCTTGGCCACGTAGTCGAACAATCCCTCGCGCATGGCGCGGACGGCATCCCGCACGTCGGGGTAGGCGGTAATCAGGATCGCGACATGGCGCGGACGCTCTTCGCGCATCTGGCGCAACAAATCGAGCCCGTTCGCGTCGGGCAGGCGTTGGTCCATGAGAATGAGATTGAAATCGGACTCGCGGAACCGCTTCCAGGCCTCGGCACCGTCGCGGGCGACCTTAATCGCCGCCGTTTTGCTGCGAAACAGTCCTTTCAGCAGTTTCAGGGAAAACTGATCGTCATCGACGATGAGAATCTTGGGTGTCACCGTTGGCCTCTTGCCTGCTTCCCGGCAACCATAACGAAAAAACCGCGCCGCCGCCCGAATTGTTGGCGGCGGTGATCTGCCCGTCGTGCAGGAATGCCACATGTTGGACCACCGACAGCCCCAGGCCGGTGCCTTCGGGCCGGGTGGTGAAGAAGGGTGTAAAGATCTTTTCCCGGACATCCTCGGATAGGCCCGGCCCCTGATCCGCCACCGTCAGGCACCAGCCCGCCACCAGATCCTCGGCGCGCGTTTCCGGAAACAGGCGCACGGTGATGGTCCCCCCGACCGCGTTTGCCTGGACCGCGTTGCTGAGAAGGTTGAACAGGGCGTGGCGGATCAACACCGGATCCAGGTCGAGGGTGAGCGGCTCGTCGGGGAGTTCGATGACCATCCGGGGGCGGGTCTCGGCACTCTGATGGAACAGCGCGATCGTCTCGTCGATCAATTCCTTCACTTCCGTCGGCTTGCGCTCCATGCCCGAAATTTGGGTGAACTTGAGCAGGCGCTGCAGGAAAGCGCGGCAGTGTTCCCCCGCCTTTCGGATGTCGGCCAGGGACTCCCTGGTCAGCTCCGGATCGTCGACCTCGCGTTCGGCCAGTTGAGCGGTGTTGACCACGCCGACCAGCGGATTGTTGATCTGATGGGCGATGCCCCCGATCATCATGCCGATGGTCGAAAGTTTCTCCATCTGGACCATTCGCTGTTGCTGGTGCTGTTTCGTCACCAGCTCGGAGAACAGCGTTTCAGCCTCGCGCTGGCGGCGATGGACCGACCGGAAGAGGAGGGCCAGGGCCCCATAGAGGATGATCCCGCCGAGCCCCGTCACCAGCCAGATCAGGTTCGTGGCCTCGGCAAGCGTCTGGTTGAGGGTTTCCGTCGAGCGGAACACCGCGACCATGCCACCCACTTCCGGCCTGGCGAGGGGTGCCGTCCTCAGATAGAGCGGCACGTGGAACTCAACCAGCGACATTTGCGGCAGATCCTTGTGGTATCGGAAGCTGCCTTCCTGAGAATGAAACATGACGACATTCTTGCCCGCGCGGGCGAACTCGACTTCATGGTCGCTGTGCAGATGCTCGCCGATGATCGAGGGGTTTTCCGACCACACGATGTCGTGGTCCATGTTGTAGACCCGGATGCTCGCCAACTCGGTCAAATTCCGCAAAACCGAGAAGCTGTGCGCGAAACGCTTCTGCACATCGGGGTCGCGGAAGTTCTCCATGTCCTCCGGTGTAATGCTCTGGGCAGCCAGAGCTTCGGCAACGTCCCGGATATCGTTGCCTTGGCGTTGCAGCATGGCATCGCGGTAAAAGGCGGTCTGCGTGAACCCCACCGCCAATACCATGAGGACGATCAGGCACAGACTGACAAGATTGAAGACCTGCATCGTCGAAATTAGGGTGCGGCCGATGACCGGCAAATCCGTCGATGTCAATGTGCTGTCAGATTTGGTCGTCATCCTACCTTCCCGGGCCACAGGGATCGGGTCTCGGGAGTTCGCGTCAGGCGGTTCTTTCATGGATCAAACGAAGAACGTTCTTCGGTACGCCGCCGCCACCCTCTCGATACTTGATCTCCAGTGTACACGGAATCGCCCTCATCGGTTACGCCTTGAATAGCGCCGCCACAATGGGTTCCTATCCGTGCTGGTTGGTATAAGGTATCGCCTGGGTGGGCCGGCGGGCCGCCCCAACCTCGGGAACAGCGGAACAGGAACAAATAGAACCATGGCCAGCAAGCTGTTCGAACCCATCGCCCTTCGCGGCACCGACGTCACCAACCGCATCGTCGTCTCGCCCATGTGCCAGTACACGGCCGCCGACGGCACCGTCGGCGACTGGCACCTCATGCATTTGGGCCAGTACTCGGTCTCCGGCGCCGGTTTGGTCTTCGTCGAGGCCACGGCGGTCGAGCCCGAGGGCCGCATCACGCCCGGCTGCCCCGGCCTCTATTCCGACGAAAACGAGGCCGCCTTCGCCCGTATCATCCGTTTCTTCCGCGATTACGGCAGCGCTCGCATCGGCATCCAGCTCGCCCATGCCGGTCGCAAGGCCTCGACGGCGAAACCCTGGCACGGCGGCCAGTCCCTGGCCCCGGACGACGGCGCCTGGCCGACCGTCGGTCCCTCGGCCGAGCCCTTCGCCCCGGACTGGCATGAGCCCGCCGCCCTCGACGCCGGTGGCCTGGCGCGCATCAAGGACGCTTTCGTCGAGGCCGCCGGGCGGGCGCTCCGCCTCGGTTTCGACGTCATCGAGATTCACGCCGCCCACGGCTACCTGCTGCACCAGTTCCACTCGCCCCTGAGCAACCGGCGCACCGACGAATACGGCGGCTCCCTGGAGAACCGCATGCGCTTCACCCTCGAGGTCTTCGAGGCCGTCCGCGCTGCCCTCCCCTCGGACCGCCCTCTCGGCGTCCGGGTCTCGGCCACCGACTGGGTCGACGGCGGTTGGACTCTGGACGACACCCTCGCCGTCGCCCAGGCCCTGAAGGACCGGAACTGCGATTTCATCGACGTCTCCAGCGGCGGTTCCAGCCCCGACCAGGCCATCGACTTCGGCCCCGGCTACCAGACCGGCTTTGCCGCCGAGATCAAGCGCCGCACCGGTTTGACCACCATGGCCGTGGGCCTGATCACCGATCCGCGCCAGGCCGAGGCCATCGTCAGGACCGGCCAGGCAGACATGGTCGCCTTGGCCCGCGGCATGCTCTACGACCCGCGCTGGCCGTGGCACGCGGCGGCGGCCCTGGGCGAGGTGGCGCCATTCCCGCC
>JAJFIG010000316.1 GCA_021775195.1 Rhodospirillales bacterium
CCAACCGCATCGCCTTCACCCGCCATGAGCCTATCGGTCCGGTGGTCTCGGTCAGCGCCTTCAACCATCCCCTCAACCTCATCGCCCACCAGGTGGGCCCGGCGGTGGCCGCCGGTTGCCCGGTAATCGTCAAGCCGGCCGAGGACACGCCGCTGTCCTGCCTGCGCTTCGTCGAAATCCTGCGCCAGGCCGGTCTGCCCGACGCCTGGTGCGTGCCGCTGGTCGTCGAGGACCGCGCCGTCGCCGAGTCCCTGGTCACCGATCCCCGGGTTGCCTTTTTCAGCTTCATCGGCAGCCCCCGTGTCGGCTGGTACCTGCGCTCGAAGCTGGCGCCCGGCACCCGTTGCGTGCTCGAACACGGCGGCGCCGCCCCCGCCATCGTCAACGACGACGCCGACCTCGACCTCGCGCTTTCCGCCGTCCTCAAGGGCGGCTTCTATCACGCCGGACAGGTTTGCGTTTCGGTCCAGCGTGTCTTTGCCCATGAGAAGATCGCCCAGCGCTTCGCAGCACAACTGGGCGAGGCAGCCGGCGGCCTCGTGGTCGGCGACCCCACCGATGGCGCCACCGAGGTCGGGCCTCTGATCCGCCCCGCCGAGGTCGAGCGCGTCCACCAGTGGGTCGACGAAGCACGGGCCGCCGGCGCCAAAATCCTGACCGGCGGCGCTCCCCTTTCCGATTCCTGCTACGCCCCGACGGTGGTTTTCGATCCCCCCGACCAAGTCACCCTGTCCACGTCCGAGGTCTTCGGCCCGGTGGTCTGCGTCTATCCCGTCGCCGGCCTCGACGAGGCCGTGTCCCGCGCCAATTCCCTGCCTTATGCCTTCCAGGCCGCGGTCTTCGCCGCCGACATGACCGTCATTCTGCGCGCCTGTTCCAGGCTCGACGCCTCGGCGGTGATGGTCAACGACCACACCGCCTTCCGGGTCGACTGGATGCCCTTTGCCGGGCTCAGGCAGTCGGGGCTCGGCGTCGGCGGCATTCCCTATACCCTGCACGACATGCAGGTCGAGAAGATGGTGGTGATCCATTCACCGGAACTGTGAGCAAGAAGGAACGTACCCATGAACGAGGCAACCGAGACCGGCACAATCAAGGCGTCGGACCTGTTCGTCCAGTGCCTTGAAGCCGAGGACGTCACCCACATCTTCGGCGTCCCCGGCGAGGAAAACGCCGACCTGATGATCTCGCTGAAGGACAGCCCCATCGAATTCGTGCTCTGCCGTCACGAGCAGGCGGCGGCGTTCATGGCCGATGCCTATGGCCGCCTCACCGGCAAGCCCGGCGTCTGCCTGGCGACCCTGGGCCCGGGCGCCACCAACCTGGTGACCGGCGTCGCCGACGCCAACATGGACCGTTCGCCCCTCGTCGCCATCATCGGCCAGGCATCGACCAAGCGCCTGCACAAGGAGAGCCACCAGAACATGGACGCCATCGCCATGTTCAAGCCGATCTCCAAGTGGGCCCAGTCGATCACCAACGCCGCCACCGTGCCCGAGGTCCTGCGCAAGGCGTTCAAGGTTGCGGCCACGGAGAAGCCCGGCGCCTGCATCGTCGAACTGCCCGAGGACATCGCCAAGGCACCCGTCCGGGCGGCGCCGATCCCGGCCGAGACCACCCGCCGGCCCGGCGCCGACCACAAGGCGGTGGCCCGCGCCGTGGACCTGATCACCGCCGCCAAAAACCCGATCATCCTCGCCGGCAACGGCGCCGTGCGCAAACGCGCCGCGGCCCAGCTGCGCCGTCTCGCCCACGGGACCGGCATCGGCGTCGTCAACACCTTCATGGGCAAGGGCGCCATCCCCCTCGACGATCCCCATTGCCTGTTCACCGTCGGCCTCCAGGGCCGCGACCACGTCAACTGCGCCATCGACGCCGCCGACACCGTCATCGCCGTCGGCTACGACCTGGTCGAGTACGCGCCCGAGTTCTGGAACAACGGCAGGGAAAAGACCATCATCCACATCGATTTCGAATCCGCCGAGATCGACGTCGCCTATCCCGTCACCGTCGACGTGGTCTCCGACATCGCCGACGCCCTGTGGCAGATCAACGAAGAGCTGGACCGCCGCCTGGAAGACAAGGCAACCCTGTTCGACATAGCCGACCGGACGCACTTGCGCGACGCCATCGCCGCCGATCTCGCCGCCGAGGCCGCCGACGAGTCCTTCCCCATGAAGCCGCAGCGGATACTCAATGACCTGCGCAAGGCGCTCGGGCCGGACGACATCGTGCTTTCCGACGTCGGCGCCCACAAGATGTGGGTCGCCCGCTACTACCAGTGCTACACCCCCAACACCTGCCTGATTTCCAACGGCTTCTGTTCCATGGGGTTCGCCCTGCCCGGGGCCATGGGCGCCAAGATCGCCCATCCCGACCGCCGCGCCGTCGCCGTCTGCGGCGATGCCGGGTTCCTGATGAACGTCCAGGACCTGGAGACCGCGGTCCGCCTCAAGCTCAACATCGTCTGCCTGGTCTGGGTCGACGGCGAGTACGGCCTGATCAAGTGGAAGCAGCAGAACCAGTTCGACGGCCGCCATTCGGACCTTGCCTTCAACAACCCGGATTTCGAGTTGCTGGCCCGGTCCTTCGGCATGTGGGGCCGCGCCCTCACCGGGCCCGGCGAATTGCCGGCGGCCCTCGACGAGGCTTTCGCCCAGGACGGCCCGGCACTCATCGCCGTGCCCGTCGATTACCGGGAGAACCGCAAGCTGACCGAACGCCTCGGCGTCCTGGTCTGTTCCATCTGATTGGGAGTCGGGGGGAGGGCTAACCCTCGCCGTCTTTCTTGGCCCCGGTTTCGGGGAAGATCCACATCGCCAGGACCATGAACACGGCGAGCCCGGCGACTACCCAGGACAGCCCTTCGCTGCCCGCCTGGCGTT
>JAJFIG010000317.1 GCA_021775195.1 Rhodospirillales bacterium
GGTGACCGGTCCTTCGATGGCAAGGGCGTCGAGGGCATCGGCATCGGTGCACTGGTGCAGGTAGCCGCGGGCGGCAGCGGTGCGGAGGAAGTCCGAACGGTGACTGGTCATCGGTTGTCCGCGGCTGTGGTGTTGATGGACGAAATGCGCGGGAGTGCTTGCCGGGCGCGGGCGTAATTACCACAATCACCAGCAGCGTACAACGGCAGGCGGGAAAGGGAAGCCAACGATGGCGGAACGACGGATGCTGAAGGCATTGGGTCTGATGAGCGGGACGTCCCTCGACGGCATCGACGCGGCGCTTGTGCGCAGCGACGGCGAACGCATCGACTCCCTGGGACCGGCCCTGACCGTTCCCTATCCCGAAGCCTTCCGCGACAGCTTGCGGGCCTTGCTTGGCAACGACCCGGAGGTCGGCGACGGCCCGGCGGTGGCGGAGGACCTGACGCGGCGCCACGGGGAGGCGGTGTCGGAACTGCTCGCCGCCAACGGCCTGAGGGCCGCCGACATCGACGTCGTCGGCTTTCACGGCCACACGGTCCGCCACGACCCGGCCAAGGGCATCACGACGCAGATCGGCGACGGGGCCCTGCTGGCGGAGATCACGGGCATCCCGGTGGTCGATGATTTTCGCGGCCGCGATGTCGCCGCGGGGGGCGAGGGGGCACCTTTGGCGCCGCTCTTTCACGTGGCCCTTGCGGCCGGCCTGGAAAAACCGCTGGCGGTCCTCAACCTGGGCGGCGTCGCCAACCTGACGTGGATCGGGGATGGCGACCCGACCGCCTTCGATACCGGACCCGGCAACGCCCTGATCGACGACTGGATGCGCCGGACCACGGGCCAGGCCATGGACGACGGTGGCCGGCTGGCGGCGTCGGGACGGGTCGACGCGGAGATCCTGGCGGCGCTGCTGGATCACCCCTATTTCCAACGCCCGCCGCCCAAATCCCTGGATCGGGACGACTTTACCCTGGACGCCGTGGCGGGACTGGCGCCGGCGGACGGGGCTGCGACCCTGGTTCAATTCACGGCCGGGGCGGTGGCCCGGGCGCGGGAATTTCTGCCGCAACCGCCGGGGCGCTGGTTGGTGGGTGGCGGCGGCCGCCACAACGACGCCCTGATGGCGGCCCTGGTGGCCGCGCTCGGGGTTCCGGTGGAGCCCGTCGAGGCTGCCGGCTGGCGGGGCGATGCCCTCGAGGCTCAGGCCTTCGCCTTCCTCGCCGTGCGTTCGGTGCATGGGTTGGCGCTGAGCTTGCCGACGACGACCGGGGTTCCGCGTCCGGTTACGGGCGGAACCCTTCACAAGGCGCCGGGGCGCTGACGAAGAGGGGGGCCGGGCTCAGGTCTCGACCGGTTCGGTCAGGGACTTGTCCAGGTAATCCTCGACGTGGCCGTTGAGCACGTCCATGTAGTCGGTGAAGAAGTGGTCGCAGCCTTCGATCACCCGATAATCGATGGTGATGTTCTTCTGGCTCGATACCTTCTGCGCCAGCTTGTCGACAGCAGCCAGGGGAACCACCGTATCGACGGAACCGTGAACGATCATGCCCGATGCCGGGCAGGGCGCCAGGAACGAGAAATCCTGTCCACTGGCGGGCGGCGAGATGGCGATGAAGCCGCTGATTTCGGGGCGGCGCATCATCAACTGCATGGCGATCCAGGCACCGAAGGAGAATCCGCCGATCCAGCAGTCGCGGGCGTTGGCGTTGTGGGTCTGCAGCCAGTCCAGCGCCGAGGCGGCATCGCTGAGTTCGCCCTGGCCGCTGTCGAAAATCCCCTGGGAGCGCCCGACGCCGCGGAAATTGAAGCGCAAGGTGGAAAACCCCCGGCGGACAAAGGTCTGATACATGGCGTAGATGACACGGTTGTTCATGGTGCCGCCATGCTGGGGATGGGGATGAAGCAGCAACGCAATGGGCGCGTTGGCCTGCTTGGCGTGGTGATACCGGCCTTCCAGACGGCCATCCGGTCCGTTGAAAATGACTTCAGGCATGATCAGATGAACAACGTCAACTCAATAAAAGATGGAAAACCCGACCAATAGGCTCGGGAAATAAACCTTGCAAAACCTAGGGTCTCCCGGTTATCGTTGACCGGGTTTGTCAGGCGCCCTATATGTCTTACGCGTGGCACAAATCCCCACACGGCCCGAGCCCGTTTGGCAACGGAGCCGTGCCTCAACATGTGTGAGTAATTTGTAAGATATCGAAGAAACAATGATTTTCAAGAGCTTTCAAGAGGATATCGATGCGTTCATGGCCCGTGATCCGGCGGCCCATTCGCGCTTGGAGGTAGTTCTGTGTTATCCGGGATTCCACGCGCTGCTGTTCTATCGGGTCTCCCACCGGCTGTGGAATAGCGGCTGGCGCGTCCTCGGACGCTTCGTTTCGCACATCGGGAAAATACTGACGACCATCGAAATCCATCCCGGGGCCGAGCTCGGCAAGCGGTTCGTTATCGACCATGGGACCGGCGTCGTGATCGGCGAGACGGCGATCATCGGTGACGACGTGACCCTCTATCACGCGGTGACGCTCGGCGGCATCGCGCCGTCGGTGGATTCCGATGCTCAGGTCAACCAGAAACGCCATCCGACGCTGAAAAACGGTGCGATCATCGGGTCGGGAGCCCAGGTTCTGGGGCCGATCACGATCGGTGAGGGGGCCCGTGTCGGCGCCAACGCTGTGGTGACCAAGGATGTCCCGCCGGGGGTTACGGCGGTGGGGATCCCTGCCCGGGTGGTGATGCCCCCGGACCGGCAGAAGGCGAAGGAGTTCGTCGCCTACGGAACGCCCGCCGATGGCGGACCCGATCCGGTTTTGCGGACCATCGACAATCTGCGCGGCCAGGTGGCGGCGCTGATGGAACGAATTGACGATCTGGAAGAAAAAACCGCCGAGCGGAGAATTCCGGGCGGTGGCGATCTTGACGAGGATAGTGAGACACGGGACAGCGATGGACCGACGGTCGTCGCGTCCGGAGGTAAATCATGACCGTGTCGGCAGACGCCGGCGCGGACGGAAGGAGATAGCACGTGAAACTCAGTACCAAGGGACGTTATGCGGTTATGGCCATGGTCGATCTGGCGGGCAACAGTGGCGGAAAGCCGGTTGCCCTGGCGGAAATTGCCGATCGCCAGGAAATCTCGCTTTCCTATCTCGAGCAGCTGTTCGGCCGGATCAGGAAAGGCGGGCTGGTAGACAGCGTCCGTGGGCCGGGCGGCGGGTACCTGCTGGCCCGTGACACCCGGGACACACGGGTTTCCGACATCATCATGGCGGTGGACGAGCCGATCCGGGCAACCCGCTGCACTCCGGGCTCGCCGGAAGGATGTACGTCGCGGAAAAGCCGCTGCATGACCCACGACCTGTGGGAGGAGCTCGGCAATCAGATATACCTCTATCTGAGTTCCGTCACCCTCGCCGATGTCTGCGAGGGCCGGGTGCTGGGGACCAGCGGCGAACTGTTCCGCCGCGACCAGTCTGACGAAGAAGAGCCGGGCGCCGGGGACAGCCGCGTGCGCCGCGTCGCGGCGGCCCAGTAAGCGCCCCGCGGATACGCCACGGAGCATGCCTGCGTCATGACCGACGCCGTCTACCTGGATCATAACGCCACCACCGCGGTCCGGCCCGAGGCCGCCGCGGCGGTTGCGTTGGCGCTCGCCGAGGTCGGCAACCCGTCGTCGGTACACGGCTTCGGCCGCCTTGCCCGGCGCACCCTCGAGGAGGCCCGCGAAAGCGTCGCCGCCCTGATCGGCACCGACGTGGCCCAGGTTGTGTTCACCAGTGGCGGCACGGAAGCCGGCAATCTCGCCATCCGCGGCTGCGGACGGAGCCGCGTCCTGGTGGCGGGGGTCGAGCACGATTGCGTCATCAAGGCCGCCCAGGCGGTGGACGGCGGGGCGGTGGCGATCCCCGTGGACGGCGACGGCGTCGTCGACGTGAACGCCCTGGCCGACCTGCTGGCGGCGGACGACACGCCGGCGGTGGTATCGGTAATGCTGGCCAACAACGAAACCGGGGTCATCCAGCCGGTGGCAGCGGTGGCCGAGGTCGCGCACCGCGCCGGGGCCCTGGTTCACAGCGACGCCGTGCAGGCAATAGGCAAGATCCCGGTGGACTGGAACGATCTCGGCGTCGACATGCTGTCGCTTTCGGCCCACAAGATCGGTGGTCCGGCAGGCGCCGGGGCCCTGGTGATCCGGGACCAGGTGGCACTCAGCCCCCTTATCCTGGGTGGCGGGCAGGAGCGGGGCCGGCGCACGGGGACAGAGAATCACTCCGGTATCGCCGGGTTCGGTGCCGCGGCGGCGGCGGCCATGGCGGGACTGGACGGGTTCGCTGCCCTGGGCTCGCGGCGGGACCGCCTGGAGGACCGCATCCGCAAGGTGGCGCCGGCGGCGCGGGTCTACGGCGGCGGTGCCGGGCGCCTGCCCAACACAAGCTGCATCACCATGCCGGGGGTCCTCAGCGAAACCCAGGTGATGGATTTAGACCTTGCCGGGATCGCGGTCAGCGCCGGCTCGGCGTGCTCGTCGGGCAAGGTCAGCATCAGCCACGTGCACGCGGCCATGGGTGCCGACGTGGACGAGGCATCGTGCGCGATTCGGGTGAGCCAGGGATGGAACAGCACCGAAGAAGACATAGAAACATTTTTCGAAGCCTGGAAGGCGCTCTACGGGCGCCTCGGCTCGGGAGACGCGGCGGCGGCCTGACCGGCGCCGGTACCGCTACGGATTAAACGCAATGACAACCAAGCATCGATTTAAAATACATAACGAGTCCTAGGGCAGGAGAAGACGGCGATGGCCGCCAATGTTGAAACGGTCCGGCAGGTCCGCGAACTCGCGGAACAGAAGTACAAGTACGGTTTCGTCACCGACATTGATGCCGACACCGCGCCCAAGGGCCTGGACGAAAGCACCGTCCGCTTCATCTCGGCGAAGAAGAACGAGCCCGAATGGCTGCTGGAATGGCGGCTGAAGGCGTACCGTCACTGGCTGACCATGCCCGAACCGGAATGGGGCAAACTCTCGTTCCCGGCGCTGGACTACCAGGACGCCTACTACTATTCGGCGCCGAAGACCGGCGACAAACCGAAAAGCCTGGACGAGGTCGATCCCGAACTGCTGCGCACATACGAGAAGCTCGGCATTCCGTTGAACGAGCAGGAGCGCCTGGCCGGCGTCGCCGTCGACGCCGTTTTCGACAGCGTCTCGGTGGCGACCACCTTCAAGAAGAAACTGGAGGAGGTCGGGGTCATCTTCTGCTCCAT
Organism: Rhodospirillales bacterium; assembly: GCA_021775195.1. GTDB lineage: Bacteria > Pseudomonadota > Alphaproteobacteria > Rhodospirillales > 2-02-FULL-58-16 > JAJFIG01. The sequence continues at coordinate 5,275 of JAJFIG010000317.1, forward strand.
CTCGGAGGCGGTGCAGAAACACCCCGAGCTGATCAAGAAGTACATGGGCAGCGTCGTTCCCTACACCGACAACAAGCACGCGACCCTTAATTCGGCGGTGTTCACCGACGGCTCATTCGTCTACATCCCCCCCGGGGTGCGCTGCC
>JAJFIG010000318.1 GCA_021775195.1 Rhodospirillales bacterium
GCCGATACGCTCGGGGCCGTCGGCGGCGGCCACCCGGTGCTGGCACCGCCGCCAGCGGAACATCACGGGCGGGTGATCAGGAACCGGTGCCATGACGTCGATAGGTTCGGGCCAGGGCAACAGATGCAAGGGACGCGGTCGGGCGGGGAGGGCACCAACGGTCTCCGGATCGGGAGCCAGGGCGGAAATTTCCCGGCAAGCCCGCTCCGGGATATGGCTTTCGCTGGGGATCAGACGCGTCACACCGGCCGGACCAAGACGGTTGCCCAACCGGTCCACCAGGCGGGCAAGGTCGTCGCTGAGGCGACCGCTGCCACGGGTCGAGGGGGAGCCAAGATTGGCATCGGTGGTTTGAACTGGAACCAGGGTGTCGGTGGCCGTGGCGGCCAGAACGATCGCATCGACCCCGAAGCCGGTGTCGAGTGTCGCCAGTTTTTCCTGGAAAAGATGTTCCAGGTGATCGGGGTCGCGGGTTGGCTGGCTGGTACCGATACCGGTACCGGCGCAAGTGCCATCGACCCGGTAGAGCGTCAATTCCAGGCGCCGCGCGCCGTGATACAGCCGTTCCAACTGCCCGCATAGATCGTCAAGCAGTTGCCTCGCGGCAACCACAATATCTTCACCACGTCCGATCGGTTCGGCGAAACTCAGGCAAGCGCGCGCGGAGGGAACCGGACGGCGCGGCGAAAGTGGTTCACCGATACGGCCGAGTGCCTGGTCGAGGCGGCGTATGAGCGTCTCGCCAAAGCGCGCCGCAAGGGGGCCCCGGGGCAGTTCCACAAGCTCGCCGATGCGCCGGATGCCGAAACGTGCCAATTCTTCCACCGTCGCCGCCGGCAGGCGTAATGCCGCCACCGGCAGCGGGACCAGGGTTTGGCGGGTCTTTCCCGGGGCAGTGACGAATACGGGACCAAGCGTGCCATCACCAAAACGTGCCACGGCCCAGGCCGCACTCGGGGTATTGGAAACCGCCGCGAAAGCGCGCAATCCCAGGGTCGCCAGCCGGGTCGTCAAGTCGTCCAGCAACGCTCTTTCGCCGCCGAACAAGTGGGCACAGCCACTGATGTCCAACCAAATGCCGGCGCCGCCGGCATCGCTGTCGCCGTCCACCGCCGTCCACGGGGTATAGCGGCCGCACCAGTCGGCGAGAACGGCGAGGGCCCGCCCGTCTCCCATGGGGTCGGCCTTGACGGTGCAGAGATCGGGAACCAGGGCGCGGGCTTCAGCCAGGGGCAGGCCAGGCCCCACGCCGCCGCCCTGCGCCACCGGGTCGGCGGCGGCTACCCGCAGCCCCCCATGCGCGGCGGTGACGGTGGCCAGCGGTCTAGACCGCCAGCCGGGCTTCTGGCTTCGCTGCCGCTGCAGGCAATCGGTCGCGAAGGTCGGCAGCCACACGGAAACCACCCGTCGGTCCATCACACCACTCCACAAGCCAAGTTCGGGGCAGGCCGGGGCTGGGGGAAACCGCCTTTGTCAAACCCGACACGTTGCGGCAGTTCATAAGCTCCACCCGCCAATGAACGGTGCCGCCGTCGGCAAAAAGCAGCCCGGCATCCCTGCTTCTGGTTGCTGGAGACCCGAGCACCGCGGCAACCCGCCAGCGAGTCACCGCCGGACTGGGAGCCCCTTTGCCATGGTGCGAACGGAGCAGCAAGGCGGCCACGCCACCGGCCTCGGCCGCCAGTTGCAGGCGGCGCAGGGCAATCGGCGCGGCTCCATCCACTTCGCCCAGCACCGCAGCGAGACCGCCGCTGCGCAAACCTTCCTCCATGGCCCAAAGAACGTCCGTGGCAGTACGCCCCCGGACCACGAGCAGGCGTCTGGTATCAAGACCGAGACCGGCAAGTCCCGGTCCATAGAGCCCCCGTTTTCGCCGGCACCACAGCACCGTCCCCCTTTCCCCGGCAAACCGCGCCAGCACCGCGGCGCAGAAACCCGTAGCAGCGCCGTCCTCCCCAATGACCTCGTGCAAGGCGGCACGCGGCAGACCGCCCCAGGGCAGGGCGCCATCGATCTCCGGGGCTTCCAGGGACAGCACATCGGGGAAACGGTCGCCGCCTCCATGTCCGATTCCGGCGCATCTGCCTGCTACATGTCTTTCGAGTCCGCGTATACGGGACCGCAATTCTTCCAAAAGGGCCGGATGGGGTCGTCGAATGCCGTTCACTGGGCGCACTGGCGCTTCACTCCGATGGAGAACCGGGAACATTAAAATGTTCGCTATTTGTTCTACTACAAACCGGATTCATCCGTCAATATCCATCCCTTTCTGCCCGACACATGATGGCACGTTGGCGAATTCCATCCTCCGCAATGCCGACAAAAACACACCATGCGGGCAAAACCACAATAACTTCGTGTGACTTGATACGAGTCAAGGACACACACCCACAGCCTCACCAAGATGGCCCCGCAACTGCCCGAACGCGCAACAACGGTATCGTTTCTCCGTTGTCGGCGATAAAACCGGTGAAATCCGTCAAGGATCACACCGGAAGGGGGAAACCGAAACGGCAAGGCAACAAACCGACGGGTGAACACCGGTTGTTCTTGCCGGCATGCTCAGCTATCAAGACTAGGTGGACGTCCTCGCCGACGTGCAGATGCCGCCGGCTAGGGGATCAAACCAAAAAACATCGCAAAGAAGAAAAAACAAAATACAGACCGTGGGAGGGCAGTTAATGGAGAGACACCTCGCAAAATTCGATGCGGGATTTCGCCTGCTCGATCACTGCCGGACCAGCGAGGCTTCACAGCGGAAAACGCCGCCAGGGAACCAGAACATCACAATCGGCATTGGAATGCCGGGACGTATGGTCCACCGACAACACCGGCCACAGGCGCCTTGACCAGGACAAAAGCGGCGGGAAATTGCGAGGCAGGCATTGCTCGATGCCAGTTCCCAGTTGGATTTGCACATTCTTATCATCCGACATCTGACGGATCTTTTTGCAACCTTCCTTGACATAGCGGGAATCCACCGACAATCCTTTCAGGAATTTCGGCCGGCCCCGCATAAGACGCCATTTCATGCCGCGTCCGCAAAACAACGAGCGTCCGCAACCAATACAGCAAGAGGGTAGCAATGGACCATTGGCCAAAAGGTTTTACGGACGCCAGCAGGGAGTCTGCGCTGGCAAGTGGCGGGGTTCTGCCCACAAACGTATCCGCGACGGCAGACTGTGACATTCCCGCATATCTTCATGATACGTATCACTGGGCCTATTTAAGCCGTACCGGGGTTTCCCTTTTCGATAATCCGGTGATCGTTTCGGCGATCTTATGGGGCAACTACGGATCCCTGAAGAAGATAGCGATCAGCGAGTTCAAGGCCGGCCAGAAAGTTCTCCAGCCCGCTTGTGTCTATGGAAATCTCAGCACCCAATTGGGCCGGTTCCTCGGCCCCGATGGGCAACTGGATGTCACCGACGTGGCACCAATTCAGGTGGCCAATTGCAAGCGCAAGGTCGACGGTATGTCTCAGGTCCGTGTATGGCAGGCCGACGCGGCGTCACCGGCCGGCGGCCCCTATGACGCGGTGTGCTGTTTCTTTCTCCTCCACGAAATGCCTGACGACTATAAGCACACCGTTGTCGACGCCCTTTTGAATTGCGTCGTACCGGGCGGAAAGGTCGTCTTCGTGGATTATCACAAACCACATTGGGCCCATCCACTGAAGCCATTGATGAGTTTGATCTTTGACACTCTTGAGCCCTTCGCCAAGGGCCTCTGGAGGAATAAGGTACCTGATCTCGCCACCAACCCCGGACGCTTCAAATGGCGTACCGAAACCTATTTCGGCGGCCTTTATCAAAAGACGGTCGCGCTCCTGCCGCCGGCAGGATCGGCGGATTGAACGACAGTCGCGGCCATGACCCGTCCGGACATTGTTCGGACATCATGGCCGCAATTCATTTTATTAATTTCGTAGTGGGTTCCGATGCGCCTTACGCATCTTTATTATGAACCCGGAAACGCGATCCCATCGCTCCCGTACGTCTGATTCGGGCTACCAGCCGATGACCGACACCGTGCTGCTCAGCGTCGAGGAAACATATAAAGCTGATAGCTTGGCCGAGGCCGGCGGCGTTCCGAGCCTGAATCTGATGGAAGCCGCCGGCAACGTCATCGCGAGGGAAATCCAACAACGCTGGCGCCCCTGTCCCGTTACCATACTCTGTGGTCCGGGGAACAACGGCGGCGATGGTTTCGTCGTCGCCCGCCTGCTGAAGTCCGCTGGTTGGCCAATCCGGCTGGCCCTTCTCGGCGAGGCGGATCGGCTGAAAGGCGATGCCGCGACCAACGCCCAAAGATGGGATGGCGGCGTTGTGCCATTGGAAACCGCGGTTTTGGATGATTGTGCCCTCGTCG
>JAJFIG010000319.1 GCA_021775195.1 Rhodospirillales bacterium
CCCCCTGCCGGAGGAGGTGGAGAACCTGCTGCAGATCGTCGCCATCAAGCGCCTCTGCATCCAGGCCGGCGCCGACAAGGTGGATGCGGGCCCCAAGGGGGCGGTGGTGTCCTTCCGCAACGACACCTTCGCCAATCCCGCCGGTCTGATCGACTTCATCCAGACCCAGGTCGGTACCGTGAGCCTGCGCCCCGACCACAAACTGGTCTACCGGCGGATCTGGGAAGACCCGCCGGCGCGCCTCAACGGCGTCAAGCACCTGATGGGCGAACTGGCGGCGGTCGCGGCGGGGTAGGGGGCTTCTAAGCGGCGTCGCCGACTTCCTGGGCGGCGTCGAGGATGCGGGCCAGTATCTCGGCGTCCTGGGCGCCGGAAATGGCCATTTTGGTATTGAAGATGAAGGACGGCACGCCGTTGATGCCGAGGCGGTGGGCGCGGGCATTTTCCTCGTAAATGAAGGCGGCGTCCCTGTCGCCGCGCAGGTAGGCCTCCAGGGCCTCATCGTCGAGGCCCAGGTTCTTGCCTATGTCGATCAGGATATCGTTCTCGCCGATGTTCTTGCCGTTGACGAAGTAATTGAGGAACAGGGCTTCCACGGCCTCGTTCGCCCGCCCGGACCGTTCGGCGAAGCGAACCATGCGGTGGGCGTTCACCGTGTTGGGGGTTTGGCGGATGCGGTCGAACTCGAAATCGATCTCGGCCGACTGTCCGGCCTTGGCGATGGCGCCGTAGACCCGGCTGACCCGGGCCTCGCTGCCGAACTTGTTGACCAGGTAGGCGGTACGGTCGATGCCCTCGGGCGGAATTTCCGGGTTGAGCAGGAACGGCCGCCAGCGGGGCGTCACCGACAGATGGGGCCTGAGGCGCAGGGCGGCCTCCAGGCGGCGCTTGCCGATGTAGCACCAGGGACAGACGGCGTCGAAAATGAAGTCGATCTGCATGACGCCGATAATCCTAGCATTACCGGGCGGGCTTGATGCAAGAAGGAAGATCAGATTGGAATGATTATAAAAAATAGGTTATCCTATTGTGTAGAGGGGCTTACGATAATTCACAGGGAGAAAACCATGATCAAGCGAACCATTGCCGGCGCGGCGGTTCTTCTGTTCATCGGTGCACCGGCATTCGCCGGCCATTGCCCGGTGGACGTTAAGGCCATCGATGCCGCCCTCGCCAAGGGCACCAAGCTCTCGTCGTCGCAGATTTCCGAAGTGAAAAAGCTGCGCGACACGGGCGCGCAGCAGCACAAGTCAGGCAAGCACGGGGCCTCGCTCGGTACCCTGCACAAGGCCATGGAAATGCTTGGTATCAAGCACTAAGCGTATTTATCGCCTGACCCTACTTATTGCCGCCCCGCAGCGAACGCGCGGGGCGGTTTTTTTTATTCCGCCCACGCCGATGTATCGTCGACGATGATCGCGAACCGGTCGGACATCGCCGCCAGCTCGCAGCGCTGCAAATCCGCGGCCTCGATAACCCCGCCCCGCCCGTCGGGAAGGTCCCGGGTCGCCGTGGCGTTGGCGACGACGGTGCAACGGTAGCCACGGTCGAGGGCGGCGCGCACGGTCGAGCTGACACACATGTGGGTCATGAAGCCGGCGACGATGAGTTCCTTTCGCCCGATACCGTCGATGACTTCCTGCAGATTGGTGCCGGTGAAGGCGTTGGGCAGGGACTTGACGACCAGTTCCTCGCCATCCCGCCGGTCGGCCCGGGGTGCCAGGGCGGCCATCGCCGCCTCGGGATCGAAAAGGGCCCCGCCGGGTCGGCCGTGATGGGCGACGTGGATGACGGGGACGTTCGCCGAGCGGGCTAATTCCAGCAGCCGCGCGGCCTCATCAAGGGCGTCGTCGACGCCGGCCAGAGGGAGGCTTCCAGTGACGTACTCCATCTGGCAGTCGATGAGCAGGAGTACGGCGTTTTCCAGGGGGCTCGGTGTCTGGGAGGCGCCAGCGAGGGCTAGCAGGGTCTTGGGCTGGGTCATGGGGTAGGGATTCCTTTGTTTTCGGTCATGACGATAAACCATGCCTTCCAGGGCCGTCTCCCCTTCAAATATGCATATTGCGGGAAGATTCGCGTGTCTTTTGAGATTTTGATTCCGAAAACGTCCGTAAGGTACTGTATGCGAATCGGTTTTTCGCTCCAGGTTCCCGCGGAAGGGAAGCGGAATTTCTGAGGGTTCAGGCCCCTGGCGGGCCGAAATCGCCAATAAACGAAGCAAACAGCCCCTTTTTACCCCTTATCGAGTGGTTCTAACGTGCAAGAAAATTACCGCAACTGCTCAATTACTTGATTCATGTCAATTCTAATTGTTCCGTGTACGATTATGATATGTCCGGTTAATCCGATGGGAGGGCTATCTTGGCACAGGCGAGAAGTGTGACCACAGCCGTGGGGGACGGGCTGGTGGATCGTACTGGTACGGGTCCCGGGTTCAACCTAGTGTCCGGTTTACCGATCGATGCCCGCGAAGATATCTCGGACGTAACGTACTTGCTCGAAATCCAACATCCGATGATGGCAAGGGCGGCAAAGCCCGGCCAGTTCGAGATAGTTCTGTCCCACGAACACGGAGAACGCAACCCCCAGACCAGCG
>JAJFIG010000320.1 GCA_021775195.1 Rhodospirillales bacterium
CCTCTATGCCATCCCGGTCCAGCTTCTCGCCTACCACGTGGCGGTGATCAAGGGCACCGACGTCGACCAGCCCCGCAACCTGGCGAAAAGCGTCACCGTCGAATAGCCGCGCCCACGGCAACAGCCTTCATGAGGAAACGATCTAGTTCCGGTGGCCCGGGTCCAGCATGTCGGTGATCTGCTCGAGCCGGTCGCGGTGCAGAATATAGAGGTTGCGGCCCTTGCGCCGTACGATGCCGCCTTGCCGCAATTGGCTCAGCGCTCGCGCCACGGTCTCCCGTGCCGTGCTTGTCCGGCTGGCGATTTCGCGCTCGGGCGGAACCTGGCGGATCACCCACTGGCTCTTGACCGCGGCGTCGGGAACGGCGAGGCGCAACAGCTCCCGGTACACCCGCTGTACGGCGCCCAGGGTGCTGAGGTCCATGATCCGTTCGTCACACGCACGGACCATGCGCACGAGCCGGTCGAGAACCCTGAGGGCAATGTCGTTGTTACGGCGTAACAGGTCGCGGAACGCCGCCGCCGGCATAAACGCGAGCAGCGTGTCCTCGATCGCGTCGACACTTGCCGTGCGCGGCAGCCCGTCGGTGGCGGCGAGCTCACCGCAGATTTCCCCGGCAGTCACGGTTTCGAAGGCGATTTCACGGCCCGACATGGCGTAATTGACCACCCGGACGGCGCCGTCGACGACGAAAAAGACATCCCGCCGGTCGGTGTCCCGGTCAAAGACTTTTTGCCGAGCCTTGTAACGATGCCACTGGCAGAGCCTTTCCAGGCGTTTCAGTTCCTTCTCGTCGACGCCGTCAAAAAGGGCGATGCCTGCGAGCGAGTGTGCCTCTCTCTCTTCCACCTTTTTCCCCTTCGCGGTTGCGACGTCCCTACACAATAACAAATTTTACGATTCAATGCTTGCCCGTGAACACCGGGAGGGTCCTTACCACCTAAAGTAATGAAAAAGTTGATGTTATGTGACCGCGGTCACATGGAATCAACGGTCTTGTGACCACCGTCACTTGTTCGAATAGGGTGCGGATGGTCTCTTGTCACCTGATACCCGCATGCTTCCCGGTAACGGTGCGTACGTCGGGCTTTCCACGGCCCCCGGCGAGTTTGCGAGGGGAGGGACAGGAACAATGACCAATTACCAGGTATATCCGCCTGAAGCAGCGGACGGACAGGGGAACGCCGCTCCGGCGCGCGAAGCCGCCGCCTCGGCATCCCGCAAAACCCACACGCGCATGAACGTGTTCATGGCGCTGATGCTTTGCGCGTTTCATGTCGCGGCAATCGTTTACGGTCTTTCCAAGGGCGGCCCGCATGTCCTTTGGGCCTTGTTCGGCGTCGCGATGATCGCCGTCATCGGCACCTCATTGTTCATCACGCACAGGAACGAAAGACCATCCTGACCGCCTGCCCATCCACCGACATCGCCACCAGTGTCGCCTTTACGGTGGCTGCCCTTTGCCGTCCCGCCATCCATAGAGCAGGGTGACGTTGATCCGCCGGTTCTCGTAGCCGTCCTTGAAGTTCAGATCGCCGGTCCGGTGGAAATAGTCCGAATTGAAGATCACTGCCCGATTTTGCCGGTGCGCCACCGTGACCGGTTCGCAGCCGGCGATGAAGGCCTGGATGGCGCTCTGGTCGTTGTTGTATTTGTCGAAGTCCCAGTCCAGCGGGGCTTCGCGGGGATAGACCACCAGCCCACCACCGTCGGCGTCCAGGTTGGCGTCGTCCGGGGTTATCCAGAAGTTCACGTTGACGGCCGCTTCGTCGGCGTGCATGGGGATGCCGGTCATGCGGCTGTCGTATTTGTAGGCCCACATCTGCCGCAATCGGTGATCGCCGATGATACCGGGAAGTGTCCGGCGCAGATCCCGGGCGATGGTCATCAGCAGGTCGCAATTGAATCCGTCCTGCAGGTAGGCCCCCAGGTATCCGCCGTCGTGATAGAAATCGTACCAGATCGTGGATTCGAGGCAGAACCGGCGCAAGGTATCCAGGGCCTCCGCGCTCAGAAGGCCGTCGACGACCGCGACATCGACACCATCCCTGAAATAGGCCCCCTCGATCGACGGGACGTCCAGGCCCCGATTGAGGGGACCGTCCCGTCCGGCGGGTGCTTCCGCCATGTGGATCAGGCGGTTGTAGGTCGCGCCGATTCGCAGCCGCTGTTCCCTGTTCAGGTCGGTTCTTCCTCTTCGGCTGTCGGTGTCGCCTAGGTCCGCCAGCACCGATTCGTAGGCCGTGACCTCGTTTTCGAAATCCACCGCCAAAACCCCCTTGGCCATCAGGTAGCGGAATTGTTCGATGTCGTGACGAAGTTTGAATGCGCTCGCCTGGGAGAAGGTCGGCGCATCCACCCAGGGGTTTTCCTGTTCCGGTATCGTGGCGGCGGTCCCACTCCGCTTGATCTCCAGTTCGCGGCGATAGCACGCCACGGCATCATCCATCGAACCCGCATCTCGCAGGGCATTGCCCAGACCGCGCAGCACTGTCGCCTGCCCGGGGTCCAGCTCGACCGCCGTCCGGCAATGATCGAGGGCCCGTCCGAGGTCTTCGTTTTCAAGATGCGCATTCCCAAGCTCGGAATGGATTTCCGCCGATTCCGGTGCCAGGGCCAAGACTTTCTCGTAATGGCCGATGGCCTCGTCCAGTTTTCCCATCCCCCGGCAGGCGGTGGCCATGCCGTGGTGCGCCAATAGGGAACCGGGATTCTGGAATAAAAGCTGCTCGAATATCTCGATTGCCGCCAGCATTTTCTTCTGTACCAGAAGTGCGATGCCCAGGCCTTCCAACGCATCCGTATCGGCCGGCCGAAGGGCCAGCGCCTTGCGAAAATGATCGGCGGCTGCCCCCGTGCGCCCTTGTTGCATGAGCACCATGGCAAGGTCGACGGCGGCATCTGCGAAACCGGGGTCGTGCTCAAGGGCTTGGCGATAGCAGCCCATCGCCTCGTCAAGGTTGCCCTGGCCCCGATAAGCCGCGCCCAGGTTCTTGAGAAAGCCCGGATGCCCGGGTCTTTCGTCCAGTGCCCGGGTGATCAGTTGGATGGCGGTATCGAAGGCGCCGTCCCCACAGGCGACCACCCCCAGCAGGTGAAGGGCATCCGGGTTCCGGGGTTCAGCCGCGATGATGCGTTCATAGATCATCCGGGCTTCATCCAGGCGCCCGCCCATATGGTGCTGTATCGCCGCCTGAAGGGCGCTTTCGACGTTGGGCATCCGCCCGTCCGGTGAAGGTCTGGAATCGTCAGTCATGGGGTGTGTTGCGGCGGTTCATGGGTATCCATCACTCTGTCTGCGGAATGGTCCCGGTTTCGGCGGCCACCCGGAGGCTGCCGGCGACGCGCCCCAGTACCTCGGGCCAGTCGCCCCGTCCGGTCTGGCGGAATAGCCGCATCGTCGGATACCACGGGCTGTCGTCACGATCCACCAGCCATCGCCAGTCCGCGGTGCGGGGCAGCAGGGTCCAAACCGGCGTCCCCAGGGCCCCCGCCAGATGAACCACCGAGGTGTCGACGGAGATAACCAGGTCGAGGCCGGCCATTGCCGAGGCCGTTGCTCCGAAGTCGTTCAACCCGACACCGAGGTCGGTCAACCGGTCGCCGAAGTCGTGCTTCTCGATGTCACCCTGCCGCTCTCCCACCTGGAGGCTGAAAAACCTGCATCCGGCGGTCGCGAGGAGGGGCTCGAAAACGCCCAGGTCGATGGAACGGCTCCTGTCGTTCTGGTGGGTCGGCCGACCGGCCCAGGCGATACCGACTTTCAGACCTGCGTCCGCTCCCGGATCAAAGGGGCTGTCCGTCGGCGGCGTCAGGTAGGGCACGGTGGCGGGAATTGTCGCCGGCTCGGTCCCGAAAATATGGGGCAGGCTCAGGAAGGGCGCGTGAACGTCGAAGTGCGGCGGCGGATCACCTTTGACCACCAGGCGGTCGATGCCGGGCACCGACCTGAACAGGCGTGCCAGCTCCGCCTGGCACTCGACGACGATCCGCCCTTCCGATGCCGCCACCAGGGGCACGTAGCGGACGAACTGAATGGCATCCCCGAGACCCTGCTCGGTGTGGAGCAGAATCGTCCTTCCCGCCAAGGGCGTCCCGTCCCAGAGGGGTTGCGGGAAGTTCCGGCGCTGGGATGGAAAATCATTGGTCTCCCAACGCCACTCGTACTCCGCCCAGCCCTCGGCGAACTCGCCCAGAGCGAGGAGCGCCAGCGCCATGTTCCAGTGCGCGCCGGCATGATCGGGTGCAATTTCCAGTGCGCGCCGGTACCAGCGGACCGAGTCCTCGGCGTCGCCCGCTTCGAAATGGGCCGTGGCCAGATTGTAGAGCACCGTCTCATTGCCAGGTGCGAGGCTTAGGGCCTGCCGGTGGGCGGCCAGGGAATCGTCGAATTTTTCCTGATCCTTCAATAAGTTGCCGAGATTGCTGTGGATCTCCGCTTGGTCCGGGTCGAGGGCGAGGGCGTTAGCGTGAGCTGTCGCCGCCTCGTCCATCCTGCCCAGGGAGTGAAGGACGATACCGAGGTTGCTGTGGATCCTGGCCTCGTTGGGATTGATGGCGAGGGCGCGCCGGTGGGCGGCGACGGCGTCATCCAGTCTTCCCAGGTCCTTGAGTGCGTTGCCGAGATTGTTGAGCGCCCCCGTCAGACGGGGATCGACCGCAAGAGCCCGTTCGTAGGCCGAAACTGCCTCCGCCGTCTTGCCCTGTGCCTTCAGCACGTTGCCAAGATTGGTCTCGGCGTCGGCATTCCCGGGATTGATCGCCAGCGCCCGCCGGCAGGCCGCTTCCGCCTCATCGACGTGCCCGAGGTCCACCAGCAGCGCCCCGAGGGCGGCGTGGGCCTCGCCGTCGCCGGGCGTGATTTCCGTTGCCCGCTTATACGCCGCCGCCGCGTCCTCGCTTCGGCCCAGGGCCCGCAGGGCGTTCCCCAGGTTGACATGGATATCGGCGTCGTCCGGGAAGATGGCGACGGCACGCCGGAAGGCGTCAGCCGCGTCCTTGAATTTCCCCAGGTTCTGCAGAACGGTGCCCAGGTTGTTGTGGGCCTTGCCATTGCCCGGCGCCAGCGCCACCGCCGTTCCCAGCATCCGCAGTCCCTCGTCGGGCTGTCCCAGTTGGCTCGCGGCGACGCCGCCCAAGCTCAGGGCCTCGGCATTGTCGGGCTGGGTTTCGAGGACCGCGCGATAGAGGCCCATGGCCTCGGCCAGCCGGCCGTTCCGGTGAAGCCCGACGGCCTGTTGCAGCAGGTCGGACGCGGGCGCTGGCCCGGCGCCGCCGGGTGGGGGTCGGTTGGTTGGCTCCACGGCTTCGTCGCTCGGTTATTGATCCGTCGTGCAAGGCGGTTTCCAACCCCGTGCCATGGGTTGGGTCCGGTACCGGTTTCGCCGGAAACGATACCACAAAACCATCCCACGACGGCCACCGGCGGGAAATCACATGTGCGCGATCAGGGGTGAAATTCATCCCGGGGTCAAAAAAAAACCGGGGCTCATAGAGCCCCGGTTCAAGTGCGTTCTTTTGGATGGAACAGATGTCAGGACGTGAAGCTTCTGCGGTTCGCCGTTTTCCCGATCACGTTTAAGTCTGTTCCAACCGTCAACCGTATTGTCCGTGTCCTAGAACTTGACCCGGGCACCGGCGATGATCGAAAGGATGTCATCGTAGTCGAACGCCACGGGCGTAGAAGCCGTATTGAGGCCCGTACGATCAAGTTCGTGGTTGCGGACAGCCAGGTACATCTGCGTTCCGATAGCGCTGATGTTCTGGACGACCACAGCCGAATACGTGGTGAACTCGTCGCCTTCGGCGCTCACGTCATCGGCAACGCCGTAATCGATCGAGAAGGCCGTCGGGCCGACCTCGAAGATCTTCGCCACGTAACCCAGCTTGCCATAGTAGTGCTTGCTGTCCTGTCCGTCCCGCGTACCCTTGAAGTCACGGACGGCGGTGGAGAAGGTGGCATTGATGCCGCTGTCGTGCTTCGCCGAGATCGATCCGTGGACGAGATCTTCGGTGGAACTGGAGTTACTCGAGGTGTTGTAGTACGAGATGGCGCCAGACACCTTGGTCCCGGCGAACTTGCCGGAATACCGCAGGGCCGCGTCAGCCTCGCCACCACCCGTATGCGACACGGACAGCTTGAAGCCGGCCAGCGTCGGGGTGTCGTAGCGGACACGGTCGTCGCGCGAACCGCCATCGTGGTTGGTCCAGACCGAGTTGATCCTCGGGCCGAAGGCGTTGCTGTTGGCATCGTCCTGGAACAAGATGCCGCCGGACATGTCGGCGATACCCGAGTAGGCGATGATGGAGGTGCCGGAAAGGTCGACTTCCGATGCCCCGTTGGAGGCCATGTCGCCCTGGCCGAGCCAAAGACGGCCCAGTTTCTTGCTGTCCAGGTAGATGGTCGCGTGGCGTTCTGCAAAGCCGGTGGATGCCGTGTTGCGTTCACCGTTGTTCTGGTTGACGTTGGCCGTCGACGCCGACTCGTGCTGCACCTCGATCAGGGAACCGATGGAGAAGTCGTCGGTGACTTGGCCCTTGCCGACGAAGCGGACACGGGTCGAGGAGTTGTCGTTGTCGACGTTGAAGAATTCAGCATTCTCCCCATCGTCGGCAAACAGAACGGCGCGATTGACCTGGCCGGAAATGGTCAGCGAAGCCTTGTCGGAACTACGACCTGACTTGATGCCGCCGGCATCGGCCGGCGATGCCAATGGGATTGCCAACGCCAGAAGGGCCGCGGTCGCGACCGACGTTTTTAACGTGAAAACTAAATCGTTCCTGTTCACTTGTTTGTCTCCTTGCGGAAAGTCGAAATTTCATTTGAACGCCTTGGCGCCCAGCTTCTCTTGTCCCCAGAATCACGAACAATCCGTTTCCCCAAACCAGACCATCCGTCTTCTCCCGGCCGGCATTATAGAGATTCCAATAAGTAGAAAACAAAGGATTCTAATAGAATATCACAGTTTTTATAAATACGTGGCAATTTTGCCACTGCCCTTGGAATACCTGCATCACGGATGCTCACGAAAAGTTGATCAATTGTTACCATATGATTCTGAAATCAAGGAGTTATTTGAGGAAAGTGGCAACAGGGCCCGAAATGGAATGACGTTGAAAAACTTCGAAAATTGCCGAAATTTGTGATTGAATCCAAGGTTTTTTAACGCTATTAATATTCTACTGTTAATTATCACAAAAAAGATGATTTGTGCCCCTGAATAATCGGAAACTTGGGTTGTTGGGCCTGTACCTCTGCACCGGTAACAGTCCCTCGGACCACCGAAACCGCTGGGATGCCCTCAAAGCCCACCAACAAAAGCGCTCTCTGCCTCGTCCGTTCCTGCCCGGAAAATTACTCTTTGCCCATTTCGGCCCGGCGGGTTACTCAAGCCCAATGCCGCCAACAGTGCCTGTCGAAATACGATGGTTCATGTCTTAGCCGCCGTTCGCCACACGCCGTGCCCGCGCACGTCATCCGCCTTGGAGACCTGACGTGAACCGCCGTCAGCGCCGTCGCAAGGCCAAGGGTTCGGGCGGCGGTCGGGATTCGGGTATCGATGCGGTCCTGGCCCAGGCCCGCTCCCTGCACATGGCGGGGCGCCTGGGGGAGGCGGAGAAGTTCTACCGCCGGATTCTGACGGCCCAACCCGGCCATGCCGAGGCCCTGCATCTGCTGGGGGTCCTGGCCCTTCAGGCGGGTCGGGCGGAGGCCGCCATCGAGTTGATCGCCAAGGCGGTGGCGGTCAACGGCGGCGAGGCCGGGTACCACAACAACCTGGGCGAAGCCTGCCGGGCCGCGGGGCGAGTCGAGGAGGCCGGCGGGCATTACCGCCGTGCCGTCGATCTGGCCCCGGGCTACGCCGACGCGCATTTCAATCTCGGGCTGGCGACCCTGGAGCTGGGCCGCGCGGTCGAGGCCATCGGGCATTTCGAGCGCGCCCTGGCCCTCGACGCGTCCCTCGCCGAGGCGCACTTTCCCCTCGGCAATGCGTTGCGAGAGGCGGGCCAACTGGAGGACGCGGCGGCGTCATACGAGCGCGCCCTTGCCGCCGATCCCGATCATGCCGAGGCCCACGCCAACCTGGGCAACGTTCTAAAACAGCAGAACCGGCTTGCGGATGCCATCAGCCACCAGCGGCGCGCCGTGGCGTTGCAGCCCGAGCGCGCCGAAACCCACCTGAACCTGGCCGCGGCGCTTCATCTCGACGAGGATTTCGACGGCGCCATGGCCAGCTACCGGAGCGCCATCGGCCTCGACCCTACCCTCGCCACCGCCCACTCCGCCCTCGCCATCGCCTTCGAGGACCAGGACCGGACCGGTGACGCCATTGCCGCCAACGACCGTGCCCTCGAGCTCGACCCCGAACTCACCCTGGCCCGTTGGATAAGACCGTTCCTGCTGCCCGTGGTTTACGAGACGCCCGACGAGATTCCCACTTACCGCGCCCGCTTCGATGCCGCCCTGGCCGAACTGGATGCGGAGATCACCCTGGAGGATGAGTCGGCCATTCACGAGGCCTTCATCGGTTTCGCTGCGCGCACCTGCTTCCTGCTCAATTACCAGGGGCTCGACGACCGTGACCGGCAGCGCCGCTATGGCGCGTTGGGCTTTCGGGTCATGGCCGCACGGTTTCCCCAGTGGGCGGGCCCGCCACCGGGCGGCTGGCCCCGCCGCGAACCGCAAGAGCGCTTGCGCATCGGCTACGTCGGAACCCAGTTCCATAACCACACGGTCGGCAATTTGTTCGGTGGCTGGATGACGGCGGCGGACCGGGACCGATTTGCCATCTACTGTTATCATCTGGGGCGCAAGAAGGATCAGGTGACGCAGGAGATTTGGCGTGCCTGCGACGAGGTTTTCGTCTCCGTCGACGAACATTACACCGAGAACAGCTACACCGAGGACGCCGACGGGTTCGCCGCCGTGTGCGAGCGCATTGCCGCCGATGAGCTCGACGTTCTCGTCTATCCCGATATCGGCATGGCGCGCATTTCCGTCATGCTGGCGACCCTTCGCCTAGCCCCCGTGCAGTGCGCCACCTGGGGTCATCCGGTGACCCCGGGCATGCCGACCATCGACTATTTTCTCAGCAGCGACCTCATGGAACCGCCCGGCGGCGACGCCCATTACAACGAGCGTCTCGTCCGCCTCCCCAATCTTTCCATCTGCTATACCCGGCCGCGCCTGGCGCCCCCGGTGAAGCAAAGGCCCGACTATGGGCTGCGTCCCGACGCCGTCGTCTATTTCACGCCCCAGTCGTTCTACAAGTACCTGCCCCAGCACGACGAGGTTTTCCCGCGCATCGCCCAGCGGGTGCCCGGGTGCCAGTTCGTCTTCATCGAGCACCCCGTGCCCGCCGTTACCGAGAAGTTCCGCCGCCGCCTGCACCGCGCCTTCGCCGAGTATGGACTGGACGGTGCCGATCACTGCCTCATCCTCTCCCGCCTGACCACCGAGGAATACCGGGACGTCAATCTGCTCAGCGATGTCTACATCGACACCCTGTCGTGGTCCGGGGGCAAGACCACCATCGAGGCCGTGGCCTACGGCCTGCCCGTCGTCACCTGCCCCGGTGCGCTGATGCGCGCCCGCCACAGCTACGCCATCCTCAAGCGCATGGGCATCGACGAGACCATCGCCAACCATATGGATGAGTACGTCGACATCGCCTGCCGCCTCGGCCTCGATGCGGAATACCGCCAAACCATCCGTGACCTGGTGGCGGCGCGGTCCGACCGTGTCTTCGGCGACGTCGAGGCCGTTCGCGCCCTCGAACGCTTCTACGAGCAGGCCGTGGCCGAGGCTCGG
>JAJFIG010000033.1 GCA_021775195.1 Rhodospirillales bacterium
CCTCCTGAACGACCTTGCTCAGTCGATCCGTGAGCAGGGGGTTTTGCAACCACTAGTTGTGCGTCGCCATCCCGACGAGCCCAACGCTTACGAAATCATCGCCGGCGAACGCCGCTGGCGTGCCGCCCAGTTGGCGCAGCAGCACGAAATTCCGGTTATCGTCAAGGACTTGAGCGATTCAGAGGCCCTGGAAGTCGCCCTGGTCGAGAACCTGCAGCGCCAGGACCTCTCAGTGCTCGAGGAGGCGGAAGGATACCGGCGTTTGATGGACGAGTTCTCCCACACCCAGGAAAACCTGGCCAAGGCCCTGGGTAAGAGCCGCAGCCACGTCGCCAACACGTTGCGGCTTCTGGGACTGCCGGATGGCGTCAAGGAATTGCTGGAGACCGGAAAACTGACCGCCGGCCACGCCCGGGCTTTGCTCAACGTGCCGGACCCGACGGCACTGGCGAAGATCGTCGTCGACAAGGGCCTGAACGTGCGCCAAACGGAAAAAATGGTGCAGAGCACCGGCGGCCAGGAGCGGAAGCGCCGCCCGGCGGCGGAAAAAGATCCGGATACCGCGGCTCTCGAGCGCGACCTGGTGACCCTGCTCGGCCTGAAGGTGGAAATAAAGTTCCGGGACGGCCGCGGTTCCCTGACCATCCATTACTCCTCCCTCGATCAACTTGACGACATCCTCCATCGCCTGAGCCATGAACACCGATCCGGCGCCGAAGCGCCATCCGCGGCGTCCGTTTCCGACGAAGGCGACGTGCCATCAAGCCCGGCGGCGGTGTCGCTGGTCGAGGACGACGGTGAAACCGTGGTGCCTCTGGAGGACCCGGAGACCGGACCACAGCCGGCAAACGACATCGGCCTCGATTTGGTTTTCGACGCCGGTGAAACGGACTCGGCCGACATTCTCGACCTCGATGATTCGATGTACGCGCCGGCGGAGCCCGAGGCAGACACAGAAACCGATGATGTTATCGAGTTCGAATCCGTGGCCGACGATCCTCAACCAGAGGAACTGCCGGACCCACTGGACGATGCCGATCCTGATACCGACGGGGATCCGAAAACCGACTGACGTCGCGCCACCTGGTTTCAGTACCGGGCCGACACATGCCGCGCCGCCATCTGGGCGATCCGCATCAGAGCCCTGCCGCAAACCGCTTCCACGGGCATGCCGGTGGTTTTGCAGTCCATCTCGGCCCGGGTCACGGCCTCGAGGGCCTCGCCCAGGCGGGGCGCTGGCCAACCATGGAGCTGGGCCAGAAACGGCTTGGTGAACTTGAAAAACACCGGCGGCCGAAGACTGGCCATCGCCTGCTGGGGTGTCTTGCCGGCGGCAATCTGAGCCCCGGCAAGGTGCAGCCGCTGCAGGTGGCGGGAAACGGCCCGCAGGATGCCGACCGAATGATTGCCCTCGAGGAAGGCCCGCTGAAGGGCACGGTCGAGGGCAATGCCATTGCCTCCGGCGGTGGCGAAGACGACGTCGTCAAGGGAGGCGGCGGCGTTGTCGCCGATGCAGGCCAGGACGTCGTCAAGCTCGACCGGTCCCGGCCGTCCGACGTAGAGGGCCAATTTCTCAAGTTCGTTGCGGGTCACCATCCGGTCGGACCCGAGATTCCCGACCAGGTAGGCCATGGCGTCGGAGGACGGGGTTTGTCCGTGGCCGCCCAGAACCTCGCCAATGACCTGGCGGAGACTGCGCTGGTCGTCGCCGTAGCAGGGCACGGCGGCGGCGTTGGCGGCCTTCTCGAACATCCGGCGCAGGGTTGAGCGGGGACTCAGGTCCGCCCCCTCGACGATGACCAGGGCCCCGCCCTCGCCGCCGCCGAGAAGGGTCTCGAAAATCTTGGCCGAGGAATCGACCCCGCCGCGAACCCGTACAAGACGCCGCCCGCCCGTCAAGGACAGGGCGGCCGCCTCGTCGGCAAGGCGTGCCGGGTCGGCGGCCAGGCTGTCGCCGGCCAGGGTGGTAACGCGAAACGGGTCGTCAAGGTCATCGACGACCGTGGCGGCGAGACTATCGGCCCGCTCGCGGACCAGCCCCCGGTCGGGGCCGTAGACGAGAATTGCGGTGCAGGCGGGATCGGGCCGACGCAGAAAGGCGGCGACGTCCCTTCCGGTGACCTTCACGGTTTCGCCGGTGCCGCCGGGGCGCGGCGGAAATACGCCGCCAGCCGGTTGCGGATCTCGTCGCCGATCTCCTGGGCGGCCCGTGCCTCGGCGTCGCGTTCGGCCATCAAGGTCGCAAACTCGGAATTGAGAATGTTGTAACTGCTGACGACAACGGTGCTGTTGGAGAGGAGGGCTTTGCCCCCGTCCGCCTTGTGCAGCGAATAGGAAGCCCGCAACCAGACATTGGCCCGGGTCGCAAAGGCGCTTTTCTCCACCGCCAGACGAGCGATGTTCTCTTGCAGGGAAACAGATAGATAATACAGGGGTTTGGCGGGCCGCCCCTTGGGATTGATGCCGTCCAGCAAGTGGTTGTGAAGCCGCTGGCCGACGCGATCGGCAATGGGCCTGATCTCGATGTTGGCCAACTCCGCCGGCGCGTCGGTTGGCCCGGATTTGCCGTAGAGGGGGCGGAAGCCGCAGGCCCCGAGCCAGACGAGCGCGGTGATGATGACCAGAATCCGGCCAATGGATGCTCGATACGGCGATGCCGGCACGGGCTCGACCATGGGCCTAGACGACGACATTGATAATCCGATTGGGTACGACAATGACCTTGCGCACGGGCTTGCCGGCCACGGCCTTGGTGACATTGTCGAGGACCAGAGCGGCGGCCTGGGCGGCCTCGTTATCGCTGTCCTTGGGCAAATCAAGGGTCCCCCGGAGTTTGCCGTTGACCTGAACGGCAACGGTGACATTCTCCTCGACCAGAAGGGCTTCGTCGATCTCCGGCCAGGGGGTGTCGGCAAGAAGAATATCATGTCCCAGGTTGCTCCAAAGCTCCTCGGCAAGATGGGGCATCATGGGGCCGATCAGGCGGACGACGGTCTCGAACCCCTGACGCAGAACCCACGGAACGCCAATGGCATCGCCATCCAGTTCGTCGAGCAGATTGACGAGCTCGCGGATGCGGGCCACCGCCTTGTTGAAGCGGAACCGGTCAAGGTCGAGGGATACGGCGGCAACGGTCCTGTGGATGGCCCGGTTGGCCTTTTCGGCCTCGGGCGCCAGGGATGCCGGCGAAGGTTCATCGTCGGCGGCGAACGGTGTCTTCGGCTGGGTCACCATCCGCCACAGCCGGCTGGTAAACCGCCAGGCGCCGTCGATGCCGGCGTCGGACCATTCCAGGTCCCTGTCCGGCGGGCTGTCGGAGAGCATGAACAGGCGCGCCGTGTCGGCGCCGTAGGCGTCGATGATGGATTCCGGGTCGACGACGTTCTTGTGGGACTTGCTCATCTTCACCGAGCGGCCGACGGTGGCCGGCCGGCCGGTGCCGGCGTGGACGAATTTGCCGTCGGCGCCGCGCCGGACCTCGTCGGGCAACAACCACTCGCCGCCTTCGTCCTTGTAGGTCTCGTGACAGACCATGCCCTGGGTCAGAAGGCCGGCGAAGGGCTCCTTGATGCCGATGTATCCGCACTGCTTCATGGCGCGGGTGAAAAAGCGCGAATACAGCAGGTGCAGGACCGCGTGCTCGATACCGCCGATATACTGGTCGACGGGCAGCCAGTAGTCGACGGCGGCGCGGTCGAAGGCGATGTCGGCGCGGGGCGAACAGAAGCGGGCGAAATACCAGGACGATTCGAAGAAGGTATCGAAGGTATCGGTTTCGCGCCGGGCGTCCCGGCCACAGGCCGGACAGGCGACGTTCTTCCACGTCGGGTGGTTTTCCAGCGGGTTTCCCGGCGCATCCAGGTCGGCGTCGGTGGGCAGGGTCACCGGCAGATCCTCGGCCGCAACCGGGACCATACCGCAGTCATCGCAATAAACGATCGGGATCGGGCAACCCCAATAGCGCTGGCGGGAAACGCCCCAATCCCGCAGGCGGTAATTGATCGAGCGCTGTCCCGCCCCGGTGGCCTCCAGGCGGCCGGCGATCTCGGTCTTGGCGTCCTCGATGCCGAGGCCGTCGAGGAATTCGGAATTGATCATCAGGCCGTCGTCGACGAAGGCCTCGTCGGCGATGGAAAAGGTCGCGGCGTCGGCATCGGCGGGGGCGACCACCGGAATGACGTCGAGGCCGTACTTGCGGGCGAAGTCCAGGTCCCGCTGATCATGGCCCGGGCAGCCGAAAATGGCGCCCGTGCCGTAATCCATGAGGACGAAGTTGGCGATGAAAACGGGCATGGTACGGCCGGGCATGAAGGGGTGCCGGGCACGGACACCGGTGTCGAACCCCAGTTTCTCGGCGGTCTCGATGGCGGCCTCGCTGGTTCCCAGCCGGTTGCACTCGGCGATGAAGGCGGCGAGTTCGGGATTCTTCTCCGCCAGCCCGATGGCCAGCGGGTGGTTGGCGGCAATGGCGCAGAAGGTGGCGCCGAAGATCGTATCGTGACGGGTGGTATACACCTCGAGGCGTTCGAGGGCGGCGCCGTCCGGCGCCTCGAGATCGAAGAACATGCGCGCCCCTTCGGAGCGGCCGATCCAGTTCTCCTGCATGAGGCGGACCCGGTCGGGCCAGCGGTCGAGCTCCCCGAGGTCCGCGAGCAGTTCGTCGCTGAAGGCGGTGATGCGCAGGAACCATTGTGAAAGCTGGCGCTTTTCCACCTCGACGCCGGATCGCCACCCCTTGCCGTCGATGACCTGTTCGTTGGCGAGGACGGTCTCCTCGACGGGGTCCCAGTTGACCCATGATTCCCGGCGGTAGGCGAGGCCCTGCTCGAGGAAGTCGAGAAACATCTTCTGTTCGTGGCGATAGTAGTCGGCGTCGCAGGTGGCGATCTCCCGGTCCCAGTCGTAGGACAGGCCCATGGTCTTGAGCTGGGCGCGCATGGTGGCGATGTTGTCGTGGGTCCACTGGGCGGGATGGACATTGTTGGCGATGGCGGCATTCTCGGCGGGCAGGCCAAAGGCGTCCCAACCCATGGGATGCAGGACGTTGTAGCCGCGGGCCCGCTTGTAGCGCGCCACCAGGTCGCCGAGAGTGTAGTTGCGGACATGGCCCATGTGGATGCGGCCCGAGGGATAGGGGAACATCTCGAGGACATAATATTTGGGCCGCTCCTCGTCTTCGGACACGGCGAAGCACCGGCGGTCGCTCCAGGTCGCCTGCCATTTGGCCTCGGCTTCCTTGAAGTTGTAGCGCGACTTGGTGTCTGAGCCGGTTTTGTCCAATTCGGGGATTTCCGTTACTCGGGGCGTTGACGGTATCGGTGGCATGGCCGCGGCCCGCCGCCGGGTGCTCACGCGGCCGACGGGCCAGTTTTATTGTTCCAGGGTTTCAAGGCGCAGCTGCCGTGCCCGGGTCAGGATGGCGTCCTCGATGCGGGTATCGGTCTTGGCGGGTACCGGCGCGTCGCGCCAGCCGACCCTGGGGTCCTGGACCTGGCGGAAGACGGCGACACGGATGCCGTCGGCGCGCAGGGTACGGCCGAGAATGTAGACGTTGAGCTTGAAGCGCTCGTTGGGCGCGTCGGCCGACGCATGCCAATCGGTGATGATAACGCCGCCGAAAGGATCGGCGGAATTCACCGGCATGAACGAAATGGTGTCGAGCGATGCCCGCCAGAGGAAGGAATTGACCCCGATTCCGCTGCCGCCTTCCTCGTCCGCCCGGCTTCCCGCGCCGCCGAGAAGGTTGCTGCCGCCTTCGCCGAAAAAGGTCGTGCGGCTCTCGCCCTTGCGCCAGATCGGGTTGGCTTCGATCTCCGGCTCGCCGGGCTCAACGCCCTCGCAGGCGACCAGCAGCAGCCCCGCCGCCGCGGCAAGCAGGACTCCGATTTTCCTCGACACGTTGTTTCCTAGGATTTGTCTGAATGATGTCATGGCGTATCTGAATGGCCTTACCGGTACTCGGACATCTTATTATACCAAAGAGCCTGCCGGTACTACACTCACTTCACGACTGACTTCACGGCCCTGCCCCCGCCGCCGTCCGCATCGCCGGCAAGACCGCTGATGCCGGCAAGACCCGCGGCGCCGGCAGCCGTCAGGCGGCGCACCGCCGCCGCCGAGACACCACCCAATGCATAGACCGGAATCGGACTTGCCCGGCGCCAGGCGGCAAAGCGCAGGATGCCAAGGGCGGGCGCGTCGGGATGGCTCGCCGTCGGGAAGACGGGCGCCAGCAGGGCGGCGTCGGCACCGGCGCGGGCGGCACGGAACAGCGCTGCCGGGGAATGGGCGGCGGCGGTGACGATCCAGCCCGGCCGGCGCCAGCGGCGCCAGGCGCTCGGTTCCCGCCTGGCCACGGCTTCGCGCAGGTGGACCCCGTCGGCGCCGACGGCGGCGGCGAGACGGGCGTCGTCACCGATCAGGAGCAGGATACGCCGCTGCCGGCACACGGTTGCCAGACGGCGGGCAAGGTCGGCCCTTCCGGGGTCCCCGTAGTGGCGCAGGATCACGGCACTGCCCGGCGGCAGGGCCGCCAGTGCCGGCAGGGGATCGGGCAGGCGGGTGCCGTCGGTCATCAATACCAGGAACGGCAGGGCCCGCCCGGCGGTGGTGCGGGGGCGGTCCGGTCCGGTACCTTGAAAATTGAGCCGGCGGGCGGCGTCTGTTAGGGTCGGCACGAATTTCTTGCCCTCATTGGTGAAGTGATACGGATGCCATGGTAACCAACCTGGAACCCGGGACGGACATTGCCGCAAATCTGCTGGCGGTGAAAGCCCGTATCGCCGAGGCCGCCACCGCCGCCGGCCGGGCGCCGGAGAGCGTCAACCTGGTTGCCGTCGGCAAGGCCCATCCGGGCGAGCGCATCGTCCCGGCCCTTGAGGCCGGGCACCGGATCTTCGGCGAGAACCGGGTTCAGGAGGCGCTGAACAAATGGCCGGCGCTGAAGGAGGCTTTCCCGGAAGCCAGACTGCACCTTATCGGGCCCCTGCAGCGCAACAAGGTCCGGCGCGCGGTCGCCCTTTTCGACGTCATCGAAACCGTCGACCGCCTCAAGCTGGCGCGGGCCATCGCCGAGGAAATGAACCGCAGCGGAGAACGCCGTTCGTGTTTCATCCAGGTCAATACCGGCGAAGAGCCGCAGAAGGCGGGGGTTCTGCCGGCGGATACGGACTCCTTCGTCGCCGCCTGCCGGGACGACCTGGAGTTGCCCGTCGAGGGCCTGATGTGCATCCCGCCCATCGACGAGGAGCCGTCACTGCACTTCGCCCTGCTGCGCGAGATCGCCCGGCGCAACGGGCTCGACGGGCTGAGCATGGGCATGACCAGCGATTTCGAAGCCGCCGTCGGTTTCGGCGCCACCCACGTGCGGGTGGGGACGGCTATTTTCGGTGTCCGGCCACCGTTCAAGGGGTGACGCACAGGCGGGTGTTGGGGTCGCAGTCACGCAACAGCGCCAGCAGGTCGGGGAGGGCGACGGCGACGCAGCCCTCGGTCGCCTCGTAATCGGGCCGGGCGACGTGCAGGAAGATGGCGCTGCCGCGGCCGGCGGTGACCGGATCATCGTTGTATCCCAGGGTTATGAGCACGTCATAGACCCCGTCGTCGCGCCACAACACTTCGTGGCGGCCGGAAAAAGGCAGTCTGACCAGCTGGTTGTAGGCCGCCTCGGCGGAGTCGTCGCACCACCCGTCGTCGTCGCGAAGGGGGCGCACGGGCAGGCCGGTGATCGGCTGGGGCAGACGGTCGGGGCGGTACATCACCTGGCGCAGGACGAAGCACCCCTCCGGTGTCGCCCCGTCGCCCTCGCGCTTGTCGGGGCGCAGGCCGCCACGGCCGAGGGCACAGCGGACTTGGCTTTGACGCCAGCCGAGGGTGCCCGGCGGACTGACCTGGATATCCATGGTCCCTATATAGCGCGCCCGGGCTAGTTGAGGCTATCGACGGTTGGCGGTGGCGGCGAGGCGGAAAGACCGGCGGCGTCCTTGTATTTCGACAGGGCCGACAGCATGACGTCCGAAAACCAGCCTCCCAGGGGGGCGGTGGATCCAGCGGCGGTCGGCGGCGGCGTTTTCCAGGCGATTATGTCCTTGGGCGGTGATGGCGGCGCGGCGGTTGCCGCCGCCGGGATCTGTTCGGCCGGGGGATCCCAGGTGATGATCTCCACCGGCGGCGTGGCGCCGGTCCGGGTATCAGCCTCGGGAACGTCGCCGGCGATCTGAACGGTGGCGTCGCCGGACTCGTCGCCGGTGAACAACGCCGCGACGTGGTCTCCGAGGTCGCGGCCGGTGGTCTCGGCGATCAGGGCGTTGACGGTTGAGACGGCGGCTCCGATGAAACCACCGAAGAGGGTGCCGCCGGCGACCCGTGCCGCCGGGTCGATGGTATCGCCGGTGAGCTTGCGGTAGATGGTGGAAACAACGGGGATGTGCTGCAGCGGATTGACGATGTCGAGGAGGTCGCGGAAGGTGAGCCCGTCCGACCCGAAGGGCTCGAAGCCCTTGCCGTCGCCGGCGACCTTGCCGTCCGTCGCGACGCGGCGGTCGATGACCGGCGATTCCTGGGCGAAAAGAAGATTGTTCGCCGTATCCGCACCGTCACCCATGATCAATCCCGTTCCCGTTGGCTCCGACGTTATCCATGCAATTCGGATGCCAGAAGAGAAATCATTGTCGATCAATGGGTTAAGGAGTCCGTTGGCGGCGGAATCCGCCGATCCCGGCAATAACTGCCCGCCCCGGCGGCAATTTGCGCCACCAGGTCATGGACCTATCAACTTGTGTTGCGAGTGGCGATGTCCGCTCCACCCCGCACTGCGGACCAAATTCAGAACCGACGTTGAGGACTGCTTCTGACCCAAAGGCGACATTTCGAAGCTTTCCGTAATTCTGCGGACATCGGTTAAAATTCATCCAACGTCGGTGCGCTCGAAATCTTTTTCCGAGCGTAGGTGAGTTTTCGAAGAATTACACCTCCAAGGACATGTTCATACTCCGCGAGGATAGTTACAACGTTTTCATATCGCTTGAGCCTAAATGCTTCTCCTGCCTCCTCAATCGCGCGGGTGATCCGCCTCTTTTCTTGTTCCTCCTTTCGTTCCTGATGCCACCTATCCAGGTCCCGTCTCGCTTCTTCCTCTGCGGGAACAAGCATTTCTCGCTCATGGCCTTTGAGGTCGCGTAACGGCTCGATGATACCTTCCCGAGCAAGGACACTCATAGCATCGGACCACCATTCGGCGAAACAGCCAGCGTCCAAAGAATAGGTGTGTTCAAGTGAATTTGGCCCAAGGCAGCGGACACTGCAGTCAGTTGCGCCATCTATTTTAGGAACCAATTTTGTGACCGGCCCTAATGTTTCTCGTACCCATATAAGTTCATCAATGATCGGATTGCCCGCGAAATCGTCCAGCTCCATGGCCCACCCGTTTCTATTCTCGCCATCGACCAGCCTGATTTCGATATTTCCGATAGGAAAGGCAAGAGCAACGAGCCCGAACTGATGCCCAGTGTTGCATTCAATGGTCATCGATCTCCCTGCAATAATTCGATCGTCAACTGTTTCTAATCCGAATGTTATTAATTTCTTAATTCCGTCCGTGCAGAGCTCATTTATCGGACAGTCGGAAGGATGATTTTCCAATAATTTTCTTGGGGGGCGATTTCTTATATTCGGCTCTGGGATAGGTGGAGTGTCCAAAACACCAATAAAAAGCGGAAAAACTTCCGCGTCCCAACCATATTCATCCTCTAGTGGAAGAGTTTCAATTTCGATCCATCTTGTGGAGGAATAGACGTAAATTGCGGGCGTGACATATCCCTTTGCATAAGAAGCTGTTTCAAGTTCACCGCCCTGAACCACAATCTTTTCCCATTTGCCCCCAAGCCATGAATTGAGCAATTCTTGTGGCTTCATGTCTCTTCCGATCACGACGGCTGATTGTGGATAGCTTCTTGCTCAGGTTTAGCTTCTCGTCAAAAAAATCCAAAGAAAATTTGATCAGCGAAGCGCTTTAGGCATGTACCTACATCCTTAGGATTGTCGCCTTTAAGATACATCCAGATGTCGTTCAGATGTCCGAGATTGGCCACACGCGGACGCGCCAAAATATGCGGGTTCGCGACCGGTGTTGGCCCTGAAGCCGACATCGGCGCCCCACGGCTTTCCTGCCTTGTCGCCGCCCCACCGCCGTGCAGATCACGGTGGTGATGAGAAGTGCGCCCTAGAACAGATGGCCGCCGTGGACGGCCTTGGTCCGCAGGTAGGTCTCGTTGTGGCGGTTGGCGGGAAAGGTGTGGGGGACGCGGTCGACCTCGAAACCGCCCTGGCGGGACAGGGCCGCGACCTTGTCCGGGTTGTTGGTCATCAGGCGGATGCGCTTGAAACCCAGTTGGCGCAGCATCTGGGCGGCGGGAAGGTAGACCCGCTCGTCGGCGTCGAAGCCGAGCTGCTCGTTGGCGGCCATGGTGTCGAAGCCCTGGTCCTGGAGTTCGTAGGCGCGGAGCTTGTTGACCAGGCCGATGCCGCGGCCTTCCTGGGCGAGATAAAGCAGGATGCCGTTGCCGACGGCGGCGATTTCCCGGATGGCGCCGTGAAGCTGGTCGCCGCAGTCGCAGCGCAGGCTGCCCAAAAGATCGCCGGTGAAGCATTCGGAATGCAGCCGGGTGAGAACCGGGCTCTCTACCGAGGGCTCGCCGATGATGATGGCGAGGTGCTCGAGGCCGCCGTCGTGGGGGCGGAAGGCGATGATGCGGGTGTCTTCGGCGTTGGGCAGGGGCACCCGGGCCTCGCTGACCGGGCGCAGGGTGCGCGCCGCCGTGCCCTCGTATTGGAAAATGTCGCCGGCGTCGACCAACAAGAGGTCGTGGCGGCCGGCCCAGGCGGCGAGGTCGTCGGCGTCGGGCGCCACCAGTTCCGCGGTCAGCGCCGCCGGGAGCAGGCGGGCGATCTTGGCCAGGCCGACGGCGGCGCTGTCACAGCCGTAGGCGGGCGCGTCGGCAAGGGATAGGGTGGCCGTACCGGGAGGCGGATCGCGCAGGGGATCGGCGATATCGCGGACGATGTCGGTGGTCATGCCGCCCTCGGCGGTGATCCGTACCACCTTGGCGCCACTGTGGCCGAGATCGAGGACGCTGGCCCGGCGGGCGGTGATCGCCAGGACCGGCTCGGCGTGGCTGAGGGCGGCAAGCTCGTCGAGCACCTGGGGTGTCGCCGCCTCGGCCGCCTGGACGAGGACGGCGGCGCCGCCACTGCCGCGAATGGCGACGACGCGCCCGCGCCGCATCTCGGAGACGGCGCGATGGACGGCGAGCAGCGAAACCGG
Organism: Rhodospirillales bacterium; assembly: GCA_021775195.1. Taxonomy (GTDB): domain Bacteria; phylum Pseudomonadota; class Alphaproteobacteria; order Rhodospirillales; family 2-02-FULL-58-16; genus JAJFIG01. The sequence continues at coordinate 11,321 of JAJFIG010000033.1, forward strand.
CTCTCTCGAGGCCGGCATGGGGATCAGTTTGAATCTATGCGGCATGGCGTGACGGTCATTGGGACTGGTTCTTTCTCACCCGCGTCTCAACAAATTCCGGTCCTGGCCGAAGGCGCTGAGGCGTGTCCCGGGCGGGCGGTTTCGGGAGCGGGGAGAATACTCCCGATCGGGCCACGGTGGAAGGGGCGAGTGGCCGGGCCGGGCTGTCGCGACAGCCTTCCAAGTGCCGGCAATCGATAGTATTCTAATTAAATCGGAGGGGCCTGCCGTCTATTATTCGAGCCCCGGAAAGTCTTTTGGAGTGACGACGATCATGACCGCTGGCAAGCGCGTCCTTATCATCGACGACGATGCGACCCTGCTGCAGATGCTGAGCGAGCAGCTGCAACTGCACGAGGAATTCACCACCACCGGCGGCGGAACCGGGGCCGAAGCCCTGGAGCTGGCCAAGGCCGACCACTACGACGTGATCATTCTCGACGTCGGCCTGCCCGACATGGACGGGCGCGAGGTCTGCCGGCTGATGCGCCGCAACGGCGTCACCTCGCCGATCATCATGCTGACCGGTGCCGACACCGACGCCGATACCATCCTCGGCCTGGATTCGGGGGCCAACGACTACATCACCAAGCCGTTCCGCCTCGGTGTCCTGCTGGCCCGGTTGCGGGCCCATATCCGCCAGCACGAGCGCAGCGACGACGCGGTTTTCACCATCGGCCCGTATACCTTCCAGCCCAGCGCCAAGACCCTGTTCGACAACAATGACAAGAAAAAGAAAATCCGCCTGACCGACAAGGAGGCGGCGATCCTCAAGTACCTGTACCGGGCGGGCGACAAGGTGGTGGGCCGCGACGTGCTGCTGGGCGAGGTGTGGGGTTACAACGCCGGGGTCACCACCCATACCCTGGAAACCCATGTCTACCGGTTGCGCCAGAAAAT
>JAJFIG010000321.1 GCA_021775195.1 Rhodospirillales bacterium
GGTCGGGCTTGTCGAAGAGCGTCCCTTCCCACTCGCTGGTCTGGGTCAGGAGATGGCGCCAGGTGATGGCGGCATTGTGGTCCGAGGCGAAGAGGTCTCCGCCCACGGACAACCCCACCCGGTCGTCGATGTCACCGATAAGGCCATCGGCGATGGCGACGCCAGCAAGGATGGAGAGGTAGCTCTTGGCGATGGAAAAGGTCATGTCGACCCGCCCGGCATCGCCCCATCGGGCCGCGATGCGCCCGCCCTTGAGGACTAGGCCGTTGGGTCCCTCCCGGGGCTTGAAGGGTCCCAGGGCCTCGTTCCACGGCGGCTTCTCGAACTGGCTCAGGCCGGGAACGTCGCCGGCCTTTTCCAGGTCCCGGGGCCATGGGCTCTCGTGGGCTTCGGCAAAGGCCGCGACGGCGGCCAGCCGGTCGGGATCGAAGCCTTCGTCAGCGGCGGAGACCGTTTCCCAACCGGCATCGCTTTCAGGGGTATAGGTCACGATGGCCTCGCTTTCTTTTTGGTTGGCTCTCGGCTGATGCGGATCGGTGAATGGGGGACGGCCTCGCGACCGGGGCCGGCCGGGTTCCAATTTGCCGCGCCCGAACGGTATCGGCAAGGGCCGGTTCACGATAACGACGATTTTTCCGCCCGCGGTGCAACATCCACTGGTCGCCATGTTGCTCCCTTGATAAGGTCTTGGACAAAGGGGAGGGGAAGAACGACATGGCAAAGACACTGGTATTGACCTTCATCGCCACCGACCGGCCGGGCCTGGTCGATAAGCTGTCGACAACGGTAACCGCGGAAGGCGGCAACTGGCTGGAGAGCCGGATGGCGCATCTGGCCGAGAAGTTCGCCGGCATCGCCATGGTCGACATCGCCGATGACAAGGTCGCGTCCCTCAGGGCCGCGCTGACGGCCCTCGACGCGGAAGGGTTCCACCTCACCGTCGAGGAAGCGTCGGATACCGCGCCTCCCCAGGGCCCACTCCTCGACCTCGATCTCGTCGGGCCCGATCATCCGGGGATCGTACGCGAGATATCCCACTGCCTGGCGGAGCGCGGCGCCAGCGTCGAGGAAATGGCCACCGACATCCGCGAGGCCCCCATGGGCGGCGACGCGCTTTTCTATGCCAAGGCCAAGGTTCGCCTGCCGGCGGGCCTGGGCGAGGACGACCTTCGCCACGCCCTCGAGGACCTGGCCGGCCACCTGATGGTCGACATCGCCCTGCACGAATAGGGACCCCGGAGCCGGAATCCCTCCGACTGCCTAGGCCTCCCTTCCCGCCTCGGCCAGCAGCCAAATGCGGAAGGCAACGATCTTGGGCCGCCCGGCGGTCGCCTCGGGGCAGACCAGCGAATAGGAGAATTCTACCGGGAAGGTCAGCTCGAAGGGCTTGACCAGACGTCCGGCCGCCAGGTCGGCGGCCACCAGGACACTGCGCCCAAGGATCACTCCCTGGCCATCGACGGCGGCCTGGATGGCCATGCTCGACGGGCTGAAGCGGGGGCCGCGGCTGGCGTCCACCCCGGTAACACCGGCGGCGCGCAGCCACATGCGCCAGTCCGGAAAGGTCTCGTCCGAGGTAATCGATTCATCGTGGATCAGCGTTTGCAAGCGAAGGTCGTCGGGCGTCCTGAGCGGATGGGAGCCGTCGATCAGGGCCGGGCTGCACACGGGATAGACCTCTTCGCTCATCAGCAGGTCGGCCCGGAGGCCGGGATAGCGGCCGGGCCCGAAGCGCAGCGCCACGTCGACGTCGTCGCGGGCAAAGTCCACAAGGTCCATGGACGCCGACACCCGGATGTCGATGTCGGGGTAGGAATCGCGGAAGCGCTCGAGGCGCGGCACCAGCCACTTGCCGGCCAGGGTCGGCGGCGCGCTGACCGTCAGCACGCCCCGGGTTTCCGTGCCCCGGGCCCGTTCCACCGCCTCCGCCAGCCCATCGAAGCCGTCGCTCAGGCCCGGCACGCACGCCTGCCCCGCTTCGGTAAGCAGCAGCCCCCGGGGCAGGCGCCGGAATAGCGCCACCCCAAGGAATTCCTCCAGCCCCTTGACCTGATGGCTGACGGCGGCGGCGGTCACGTTCAGTTCGTCGGCCGCCCTGGTGAAGCTCAGGTGCCGCCCGGCGGCTTCGAAGGCCCGCAACGCGTTCAGAGGTGGAAGTCGTCTCGCCATGACTTAGTTTTTCTAATCCAAAGGATGAGGAATGGTCGTTTGTAATATCAACGTATACGGCGTATTTCCTTTGGTCAACGGCATTCAGCCACAGGCAATAGACCAAGCCTGATTTGAACATGAATGAGGAAATAGCCATGACGAACGCAACCAACCACGATTCCCTGAACGGGCGCGACATGGCGGACTTGATGCTTCTAGGGCGCATCGCCCGGGCCCAGGCCGCCGCCGCCGCCGCCCGTCTCGTCGCCGGATATCTGGCCGGCCTGGCCCGGCGCGGATATGGCGCCATCGGCCGCGCCTTGGCCCGCATCGACCGCGCCCGCAAGCACCGGGCCGTCATCAATCAGCTCGGTGTCCTCAGCGACGCCACCCTCAAGGACATCGGCTTCCACCGCAGCCAACTGGGTTCGGTGGCCCATGACCTCCTCGAGGGCGACGAGCCCGGCCCCGCCATCCACCGCCGCTCGCCCTGCGAGGTCGTTCCCATCTCCTCCGCCGCCAAGACGCCAGCCGGGTCCGACA
>JAJFIG010000322.1 GCA_021775195.1 Rhodospirillales bacterium
GGGACCGGAGCCGGCGCGAGACGACGAGGGCGGTGAGCAGGGCCTGGGGCTCGGAGGCGAAGACCAGGCCCTTGGCGGTCTCGGCATAGTAAAGGGGCTTGATGCCGAAGGGGTCGCGGGCCAGCACAAGTTGTCCCTTGGCGGGGTCGTGAATGGCGATGGCGTACATGCCGCGCAGGTGCTCGGCGAAGGTCTCGCCGTGGCGGTGATAGAGGTGGAGGGGCGGCTCGCAGTCGGAGCGGGTGGTAAAGGCCGTCTTCGCCATGTGGGCGCGGAGTTCGACGTAGTTGTAGACCTCGGCGTTGGCGACGATGGCGGCGGAAGTCCCGTCGCCCTGCCCTTCGCCGTCCGGGTAGGGGGCGTGGATGGGCTGGTCGCCGGTCTTCAGGTCGATGATGGCGAGGCGGGTCTGGACCATGCCGACGTCGCCCGAGCGATGCATGCCGCGGCCGTCGGGACCCCGGTGGACGAGGGCATCCCCCAGTTGCCGGAGCAGGGACTCCGAGGGCCCGGTGCCGTTGACGGTCATCATGCCGGCGATGCCGCACATGGGCTCAGCTCCCGTCCCGGATCTGGTCCGGAACCTCTTCGGGAAGGTCCGCGGGAGGACGGAGAACGTCCTCGAAAAAACCGAGATACCTGTCGATCACCGCCTTCTCGGTGAAGTCCTTTTCGTAGGCCGCGTGGCCGGCCTCGGCCATGTGGGCGCGGCGGTCGTCGTCCTCGAAGAGGAAGCGGATGGCGCGGGTCAGGGTCCGGGCGTCGTCGACCGGCGTCAGCAGGCCGTTCTCCATGTGGGTAATCAGGGTGCCGGGGCCGAGGCTGTCGGTGGCGACCACGGGGACGCCCTGGGCCCAGGCCTCGATGACGACGTTGCCGAGGGGTTCGTGGCGGGACGGGCAGATGAAGGCGTCGCAGGCGGCAAACAGCGCCGCCGTGTCCTCGCGCCAGCCGAGAAAACGGACCCGGGGCTTGATCGCCAGGTGTTCGGCCTGCTTCTCGAGGGCGCCGCGGAGCGGGCCGTCGCCGGCGAGCCACAGGTAAGCGTCGGGGACCCGGGCGAGGGCCTCGAGCAGGACGTCGAAGGCCTTGTTCTCGTGCAGGCGGCCGAGGGCCAGCAGCACCTTCACCCGGTCCGGGGTGTAGAGGGCCGAGCGGGACACCGGCGCCACCCGCTCGGCGCTGACGAAATTGGGCAGGTAGTGGGCCCTGTCGCCGGGCCAGCCTTCATCGGTCAGGTATTCGATGATGTCCCGGGTGTTGCCGATCAGGTGGTCGCAACCACGGTAGTACTTGAGGTCGTAATAGCCGCCGAGGCGGGCGACGTGGACGAAATTCCCCTTGGACCGGGGGCACATGCGGGTCGCCCGATTCATCCAGGTGAGGACGATGTCGGGTTCGTAATCCCTGATCTGGTGGCGGAGGTCACGGGGCGTGCGCAGGTCGAACAACCCGCCGAAGGCCATCTCCACCGGTTCGACGCCACCGGCGCGAAGACCCTCGGCACGGCGCGGATTGTTGCGAATGACCACCCGCTGATCGATGCCGGCCCGGTGCAGGCCAAGGACAAGGCGCGAGAAAAAGGCCTCGGCACCGCCGAATTCCGCCCCCGCCATGACCTGGAGAATACGCATCAGCCCTCCCCCGTCCTGGCCGTTTCTGTAGCGCAACGTTGCCACAACGCCCGGGCGGCGCTTTCGGCGGCCTCGACGCTGAGGGATCCCATGAGGGACCCCATGTCGGTGGTATCGCGGCGCCAAGTCCGCATGAGGTCATCGCAGGATATGGTCGTCGAGGCGACCGCCGTCAACGGCCCCCAGGGAGCATAATGATCGGCCCGGCTGGGTCCGAAAAGGCCCAAGGTGGGAATGCCGCTGGCCGCCGCCAAATGCATGAGGCCCGAATCGTTGCCGACGTAAAAAGCACAGCGTTCAAGGCAGGCGTAGGCAAGGAGAAGATCGCCCTGGCCCACCAGGTCGATGCGGCGGTCCCCGGGGATGGCGTCGATGACCGGTTGGGCCATGGGCCGTTCGTCGCCGTGGCCGAAGACGGCGATGCGGGCGCCGGGCAGGATACCGGCGGGGCCACAGAGACCGTCGATCAGGCGGATGAAGTTCTCCGCCGGCCACATCTTCACCGGCCAGTTGGCAGTGGGGCCGACGGCGATCACCGGGCCGCCGTCGGGGATCAGGCCGCGGGCGGCTTCGCGGTGGTTTTCGGCGGCCCACAGACGGGGCGCCGGCGGGATTTCGGCAAGGCCGAGAACGCCTGCCAGCTGGCGCACCCGGTGGACCGGCTCGCGGCCGCTGCCCCGGCGATGGCGGGCGCGGGCGCTGAGGACGTAGGACATGGGCGAGTTCCTGAGATCGACCACGATGTCCCAGGTCCGCCCGGCGCAGGCCGCCCACAGGCTCACCCAATGGAAAGAGAAGGCTTTCTTGGTCAGGACGATGATGCGCTCCAGCCCGGGCACGGCCTCGAACAGGGGCGCCGCCACCGGGCCGCAGGCGATGGTCACGCGGGCATCGGGGTTGGCCTCGATCAGATGGTTCAGCAGGCCCGTCGACAGGATCGCGTCGCCGGCACGGGTGGCGGTGATGAACAGGATCCTCATGGCCGCTCCGGCCCGCGAAACAGGCAGGAACGGGCAACGGGACCGCGGGCGGCGCATCCGCTGATCGGCATGACAGACATGGCGGGCTGTTATACGTCCACTGTTAGGACTTGCAAAGAACCGAAACCTTGCCAACATCCATTGTGTTCTTCAACTCAATAACCGGACTCAAGGCCAAAGAGGAAAGACCGGCGCCCATGACGCAAGGACCTTACGTACTGCTGGAGGATCGCGGCCTGATCGCCGTCGACGGCGCGGACGCGCGAACCTTCCTGCAGGGGCTGGTGTCCAACGACCTCGATAAGGTGACGCCGGAGCGGGCCGTCTACGCCGCAATCCTGACGCCCCAGGGCAAGTACCTGCACGATTTTTTCATGGTGCAGGAGGGAGACTCGGTTGTTCTGGACTGTGGCGGCGGCCGCCGCGAGGACCTTCAGAAACGGCTGAAGATGTACAAACTGCGCGCCAAGGTCGACCTGAGCGACCGCACCGGCGAATGGGTCGCGGTGGTCATCCCGGACGGGGACCCCGGCGGCGCCCTCGGCCTGGGCGCCGGGGTGGGCGCGGCGGCACCCTTCGCCGGCGGCATCGCCTACCGGGACCCCCGGCACGTGGCGCTCGGAATCCGCGCCGTTCTGCCCCGGGACGGTGCGGCTGGGGCCCTCGAGGCCGCCGGCTTCGAGGCGGCATCCATTGCCGCCTACGACACTCTGCGCCTGGGGCTCGGAATTCCCGACGGGGACCGGGACATGGTGGTGGACAAGACGCTCCTGATGGAGGCCGGGTTCGACGCCCTCAACGGCATCGACTGGGACAAGGGATGCTACGTCGGCCAGGAGCTGACGGCGCGGACCAAATACCGGGGAATCGTGCGCAAGCGCCTGGTCCCCGTCGCCATCGACGGCCCGGCGCCGGCGCCGGGAACACCGCTGATGCTGGAGGAGCGGGACGCGGGCGAAATGCGCTCGGCCCGGGATGACATCGGACTGGCCCTGATCCGCCTCGAACACCTGGAGACGGCGATGCAGTCGGGCGCCGCCTTCGCCGCCGGCGATGCCCGCCTGACGCCGAAGAAGCCCACGTGGGCGGATTATTGATCGGTAGGCCGTCTGAAGCGGTTATCCTCACCTGATGAAATACGACATCGCCATCGTCGGCGGCGGGATCATGGGGTCCTCCATCGCCCATCACCTGACCCGGGACGGCCGCGCGGGAGCGGTATGCGTCATCGAGCCCGACGCCACCTACGAGTGGGCGGCGACGACCCGGGGCGCCGGCGGCGTGCGGCAACTGTTCAGCCTGCCGGAAAATATCGAGATGTCGAAATACAGCCTGGCCTTCTATCGGGACTTCGCCGAAGCCATGGCGGTGGACGGGAAGCCGGCGCCCATCGACTTTCGTGAACAGGGGTACCTGTTCATCGTCGACTGGCCGGGGGTGGCTCAGCTTGAGGACAATTTCCAACTGCAGACGAGCCTCGGCGTGGGCGCCGAGCTATTGGACCGCGCGGCCCTGGCGGCACGGTTCCCATCGCTGGACGCCGATGACGTGGCGATGGCCGTGCATTCGCCGGAAGACGGCTGGATCGATCCCTACAGCGCCGTCCAG
>JAJFIG010000323.1 GCA_021775195.1 Rhodospirillales bacterium
GCTCGAGAAGGGCGAGGTCATCTACTTCAAGCGCTGCAGCTTCTGCCACGGCCTCTTGGGCGATGGCGAGGGGCCGGCGGCGGAGTTCCTCGACCCCAGGCCCCGGGACTTCACCCTGGGGACGTTCAAGTTCCGCACCACCCAGAGCGGCGAACTGCCCACCGACGGCGACCTCTTCCGCACCGTCAGCCGCGGCCTTCCGGGGACCGGCATGCAGGCCTTCGATAACGAACTGATCAAGAACGGCCTGACCGAGGAGCAGCGCTGGGAGGTGATCGCCTACATCCAGACCTTTGCCCAGGAGTTCGAGGACCCGGAACTGGACCCGGTGACGACGGGCAAGGTGGTCAATCTGCCCAAGGACCGGGCGCCCTTCAACGAGGACACCATCGCCAAGGGCAAGGCGATCTTCGAGAAGGCCAAGTGCTGGGAATGCCATGGCAAGCTGGGCCGGGGCGACGGCCAGAAATCTTTTGACCGCAAGGACGACTGGGGATTTCCCATCCGCATCCGCAACGTCACCCATCCCTGGAAGATCAAGGCCGGGTCGGCGGTCGAGGACATCTACATGCGGTTTTCCACCGGCATCAGCGGCACCCCGATGCCGTCCTTCGTCAAGGCCCTGAACGAAGAGGACCGGTGGTACCTGGCCAACTTCATCAAGTCCCTGCAGCACGAGCTTACCGGCCACCAGGTGCTGGCGGCGAAAGCTGTCGAGGGTGTCTTGCCCGAGGCGGCAGACGATCCGGCCTGGGCCAATGCCGCGCCCATGGACATCCGCCTCACAGGCCAGGTGATCGGGGCGCCCAGGTGGCAGAACCCGAGCATCGAGCTGGCGACAGTGAAGGCGCTCAACAATGAAACCGAGATCGCCTTCCTGATCGAATGGGACGACCCCTTCAAGGACGCCACCCACGACGACAGCAAGGCGTTCGACACCAAGGATATCCGCAAGGTCGGGGCCTACAATTCCTTCGTCGCCGCCAACGGCATGATTCCTCGCAAGCTCAATACCTACCGCGATTCCATTGCCCTGCAGTTCCCGGTCAAACCCCCGGCGGGGACCAAGAAACCGCACTTCTTCCGCGGCAAGGGTTCGAATCCGGTTCACCTCTGGGTGTGGAAGGCGGACCAGCAGGAAAAGGGCGAGCGGGCGGTGGACGAGGCCAATGCCCGGGGCTGGAGCCAAGCCCCCGGGGTGCAGGCTGATGACCAGCAGCAGGTGGCGGGCAAGGCGACCTGGGACCAGGGGCGGTGGCGCCTGGTCATGAAGCGACCGCTGACGACCGAGGACAAGAACGACGTCCAGTTCGTCGCCGGCCGCTTCATCCCCATGGCGGTCAATGCCTGGGACGGCTCCAACGGCGAACACGGCCTGATCATGAGCCTGTCGACCTGGTACTACGTATTCCTCGAGGCGCCGACCCCGATCAGCGTCTATATTTACACGCTGCTGGGGTTCCTGGTGGCGGGAGGACTCGGGTTCTGGCTGATGCGAAAGGCCGAACGCGAAAGCGAAAGCGAGACCGGCGCCGCTGCGTGATCCGCGGCGTTTGATACCTGGATTAACCGGAGCAGCAGGAGGCACGGGATGAGATTGACGCTCAGCATAATCCTCGGGATGGCCATCTCGGTCATGGCGACGGCCGACGGCCGCGCCGACCCCGCGGCCGGGAAAAAGGTCTTTGACGACAAGAAATGCACCGAATGCCACTACACCGACGGTCCGGCCAAGGAAAAGACCATCGCCGACCAGTTGGCGAAGAAGGGACCGGAGCTGTGGTACGCGGGCAGCAAGTTCCAGAAAAAGTGGCTCGGCAAGTGGCTCAAGGACCCCAAACCCATTCGCGCCATGGCCTACAACTCGATGACCGAAAAGAACAAGGGAGACCACCCGAAGATGTCGGGAGGCGACGCCAAGGCGGTCACCGAGTTCCTCATGACCCTGACGTCGGACGCGGTCAAGGCCGGGGTCATCAAGCCAAAGAAAAGCGCCAAGGGGCGCCTGGTCTTCACCAAGAAGATGCCGTGCAGCGGTTGTCATCTGTTCCCGGCCAAGAAACGGGCAAAATTCAAGGGCGGGCTGTCGGGGCCGTCCCTGGTGGGGGCGCGCAAGCGCCTCAATCCGGATTGGATTTTCGCCTACCTGATGACGCCGGAGGTGTTCAAGCCGGTGAAATCCATGCCCGTCTTTGTCGGTTTCCTGAAGGAGAAGGAAATGAAGAACGTGGCGGCCTACGTGGCCAACTTCAAATGATCGCCGGGACGGAAGGAGTCGAACAATGAAGAGATTGATCCAATTCGCGACGGTTCTGGCGATCCTCGGCATGGGCGTCGCCGGCCCGGCTGGCGCCGAAGATACGGAAGCCGTTTACAAGTTCTACTGCGCCCAGTGCCACGGCCTAACGGGCAAGGGGGACGGTCCCAACGTGAGCAAGGATTTCCCGGTATCGCCCCGGAACTTCACCAACGCCAAGGAGATGGACAAGCTCACCGACGCCGACATGAAGAACGTGATCCTCGACGGCGGGCCGGCGGCGAGCAAATCACCGATGATGCCGCCGTGGTCGAAGACCCTGAGCGAGGCCGATGTCGTCGGCCTGATCAAGCACATACGCAAGCTCTGTGCCTGCAAGGGGAAACAGGGATAAGCGTGCGGTCGGTGGTGGGATCCCCGCGGGGGAAACCGCCGCCGGCCGGCAAAAAGGGGGTTCCGAAAACGTAGAAATAAAGAATCAAGATAATAACGACCGCGTTAACGGCCATTCCAAGAAATATGAAACTATCCACGAGGCGTTTTTTATTAGGTTTCATAGCTGATAATCTAAATTCAATAAAACGGACTGTCAATACAAGTGCGACACAGAATATTGAGGTAGAGGAAACATGAGCGAACAAGGATCCGAAAAGGAGCGGTTCCCCTGGGCCGGCCCGGCGTTGTTCCTGGCCACCCTGGCGGCCCTGTTCGCCTTTTTCTCCTGGTTCCTGTGAGTACACGAGGTAAGGGGGTGAGGTGATCATGAAAGGATATCTGGTGCCATTCGTCGCGGCCTTCGTGGTCTGCGCCGCAGCCTTTCTGGCCCTCGACGTGGCGATAATGAACGCCCAGGGCCTGTCCCTGATGTTCGAGCACTGAGGAGCGGGGGGTCATGGCCAATAAATCGATCTCGTGGCTGCGCCGTCTTGCCCTGGCGGGCGGGATGCTGGTGGTCCTCGTCTTGTGCCTGGCGGCC
>JAJFIG010000324.1 GCA_021775195.1 Rhodospirillales bacterium
CCTCCAAGGTGTCGCTGATCCAGGGCACCAAGCGCCGGTTCTCGCTCCTGACCCTGGTCGAATTCATCAAGGGAATCCTTAAGATATCGGTGGTGGCGCTGGTCGCCTTCGGGCTCGCCATTCCGCTGCTCGGCGACCTGCCGGTGATTCCGCTGATCGACATTCGCGAGACCCTGGGGCGCATCCACTGGATCGCCTTCTGGCTGATGGTGGGCACGGTGTCGGTGATGACCGTGATAGCGGTGCTTGACTTCGCCTACCAGAAATTCGCGCACCTGAAGAAAATGCGCATGAGCAAGCAGGAGATCAAGGACGAGCACCGCCAGTCCGAGGGCGACCCCCACGTCAAGGCCCGCATTCGCAAAATCCGTACCGAACGGGCCCAGAAACGGATGATGGCGGCGGTGCCCGAGGCCGACGTCGTGATCACCAACCCGACCCATTTCGCGGTGGCACTTTCCTATGAGATGGACAGCATGGCGGCGCCCAAGCTGGTGGCCAAGGGCATGGACAGCCTGGCCCAGCGCATCCGTTCTGTGGCGGAGGACAACGAGGTGCCGGTGGTCGAGAACCCGCCCCTGGCGCGGGCGCTCTATGCCACCGTCGAACTTGACGAGGAAATCCCCGACGAGCACTACAAGGCGGTGGCTGAGATCATCGGCTACGTCATGCGCCTCAGGGGAGACCTTCCCGCTGAACCCGCCGGCGTATCATAACCGAATAGGGGGCAGTCCATCGCCAAGGGTATGAAATCCGGCTTGCACATATTCGGCGCCGGGGCCAAAGGCGGAATCCCGCCTTGGCGTCATCCGGCGACGTGGACGGGGTTGGCCATCGTCCTGGCCGGGACGTCGGGGCTGATCCACCAACTCGCGCCGGGTCTGCTTTGGCTGGCGGTGATGGTGCTGGTGCTGTCCGTGGGGGCGCTTTTCGGTCTTGCCTGGGCATTGGGCTGGGCCCGGGGGACCGACCCGGTCGCCGACCTGACCTTTGCCGCCGCCGAGGCCGATTCGGAGGCGCGGCTGATTACCACCGCCGCTGGGGCCCTGGTCTATGCCAACGATGCCTTCCACCGGCTGTTTCCCGCCGCCGCCGATCACCCGGCGCCGCTGGATGCCGTTACCCAGTTGTTGGTCGACCCGGATGACGACACCGAGACCCTGACGCGCCTCCTGGGTGGCGCCGCCAACGGAATTTCCGATCATGCCGAGATCGCTGTGCGGGTAGGACCGGACGGCACCGAATGGCGACGCATCGTCGCCCATCCCCTGATGGGCGAGGGCAAGCGCCGCGGACTGCCACCGACTCATATCCTGTGGCGGGCCCGGGACGTCACGGCGCAGCGGGAGTTGGACGCGATCCGCCGGCGCGAGGAAGAACTGTTGTCGGATTTTCTCGACTACCTGCCGGCGGGATTCCTCTCCGCTGACGCCGAAGGCTTCGTCCTCTATGCCAATCGGACACTGGCCGACTGGCTGGGCGTGGCAGGCGGTGGCAATGCTCTCAGGGGGCGCCGATTCGCCGATTTCGTCGTCGAAACCGAGGCCGGCACGGTCGGTGGAACCGTGCCCGACATGCACGGCGAATTGACCCTCAGGCGCCACGACCACACGGTATTCCCGGCCTGCCTGGTCCAGTCGGAGCGCCTGGAGGACGACGGGACTCTTGCCTACAGCCGCTCGGTGGTGCTCCGCGACGTGATTTGGCGCAGCGAGGGAGAGGGAACCCGCCGGGAACTGGAACGCCAGCTCCACTGGCTCTTCGATGAAGCTCCCGTCGGCATCGTGCTGGTCGACCTCCACGGTGTCGTCACCGACTGCAACCGGGCCTTTCTCAGGCTCATCGGCCGGCACCGCGAGGCGGTCGTCGGCTCGACCTTTGCCGAACGTCTCAACAAGGAGGACCGTGGCGACGTCGCGGCACAGCTTTCCAAGGTTGTCATGGGCATCCTGCGCGCCGCGCATCTGGAGGTACGCCTGCCGGCGGCCGGTGAGCGCGAGGTGGTGGCGTCCCTTTACGCCAGCCGCATGGCCAACGTCGACAACGAGGTCTCGGGGCTGATCCTGCACTTCATCGACACGACCGAGCAGAAGGACCTGGAGCTTCAGTTCGCCCAGTCCCAGAAGATGCAGGCTGTGGGCCAGTTGGCCGGCGGTGTTGCTCACGACTTTAACAATCTTCTCACCGCCATGATCGGGTTCTCGGACCTGCTGTTGGAGCGCCACGGGCCGGATGATCCGTCCTTTGCCGATATCATGCAGATCCGCCAGAACGCCAACCGGGCCACTAACCTGGTGCGCCAGTTGCTGGCGTTCTCGCGCAAGCAGACCCTGGAACCGGTGATCATGGAGTCGACCGAGGCGATCACCGATCTCTCACACCTGCTGCGCCGGCTGATCGGTGAGAATATCGAGCTCAATATCGAGCACGGCCGCAATCTGGGCCTGATGCGGGTCGACCGGGGCCAGTTCGGGCAGGTGATCATCAACCTGGCAGTCAACGCCCGCGACGCCATGGCCCGGGGCGGAGCCCTCAGTATCCGCACCTCGGCGGTCAGCGTCGATGTGCCGGTGCAGCGCGGCCATGAGCTGATGCCGCCGGGCGAGTACCTGCTGATTGAGGTCACGGACACAGGCGTCGGCATTGCCCAGGAAAACCTGGATCACATCTTCGAACCCTTCTTCTCGACCAAGGAAGTGGGCGCCGGCACCGGGCTCGGGCTGTCGACGGTCTACGGCATCATCCACCAGAGTGGTGGCTTCATCTTCGTCGACAGCGCACCGGGGGAAGGGACCACCTTCAGCATCTATCTGCCGCGCTTCAGCCGGCCGGTGGAGACCGAGCGCGTCCCGGGCGAGCTCGTCGAGGACAGCACGCCGGCTGCGCTCGAAGCGCCTGCCGAGGCTTCCGCTGACGACGAACCGGTCGAGATCGACCTTAC
>JAJFIG010000325.1 GCA_021775195.1 Rhodospirillales bacterium
ACCACCGCCCTGCCCTCTTCGGTGCGGAGATCGAGGGCGATGCAGCGCTTGTTGCGGTTGATGCCCTGGTAGTAGGCGCTGGAGACGACGTGGCCGTCGGCGTCGGTCTCGAAGGGAGGGCCGAAGTCGCGGGTCTCGTCGCCGCCGGGGGGCTCGACCTTGATCACGTCGGCGCCGTGGTCGCCGAGGATCTGGGTGCAGTAGGGGCCGCCGAGGACGCGGCTGAGATCGACGACACGGAGGCCGGCCATGGCGCCGGGGGATTGCGCTTGTTCGTTCATGTCCGTCAGCGGCGCTGGTCGAACCGGCGCCCGGCCATGGCGGCGGCGATGTTGACCTTCTGGATGTCGATGGTGCCACCGGCGATGCCCCATCCCCAGGCGTCCCGGAAGCGCCGTTCCATGGGGTAGTCCTTGGAATAGCCATAGCCGCCCATGAGCTGCACCGCCATGCCGGTGACCTCGCGGGCCATTTCGTTGGAGAAACACTTGGCAAGGCTGGAATCGTAGATGCCCGGCAGGCCCATCTCGGCATTGCGGGCGGCGCGGTAGATCAACAGCCGGGAGGCCTCGACCCGCATGGCCATGTCGGCGAGCTTGAGCTGCACGGCCTGGAAATCGACGATGGGCTTGCCGAACTGGTGGCGTTCCTGGACGTAGTCGAGAACGTCCTCCAGCGCCCCGGAGGCCTGGGCCAGGCACATAGTGGCGTTGCCGCAGCGCTCAAGATCGAAGGCCGCCATGAGCTTGGGGAAGCCGCCGGCGGGAACGATGAGGTTTTCGGCCGGGACCTCGACGTTGTCGAAGAAGATGTCCGACGACGGGATGCCGCGAAACCCCATCAACTGCTCCTGCTCTCCGAAGGTGACGCCGGGAGTGTCGCGCTCGACGTAAATTGCGCCGATGCCCTTGGCCCCGAGATCCTCGGACAGGCGGCAGTAGACGACGTAGCCATCGGAATGGCCGCCGCCGGAGCACCAGCGCTTGGCGCCGTTAAGGACGAAGGCGTCGCCTTTGGCCTCGGCGCGGGTGCGGAGGTCGGTGAGGGCGGTACCGGCCTCGGGCTCGGACATGGCGACGGCAACGATGATCTCGCCACGGCAGACGGCGGGGATGATCCGTTCCTTCAATTCCTCGCCGGCGAAGTGCTCGATGGCGCGGACCGGGCCGACGCTGGATTCGAAAATGGGGAAAGCAACGGCGGAAGATACCTTGGCGAATTCCTCGAGCACCACCAGGGCGTCGAGGTTGCCGAGGCCGAGGCCGCCGTACTGCTCGGGCACGTTGATGCCGAGGAAGCCCATCTCGGCATAGCGGCGGACGTGGGCGCGGTCGAGGGGACCGCCACCGGTCTCGACCTCCTCGGCGACGGCGGTCATCTGCTCACGGGCGAAACGCCGGGCGGCGTCCTGGAGGTCCCGTTGCTGGTCGCTGAGCGTGAAATCCATGGTCGTGATCCTTCCCCTGCCCGGTGGCGTCATCCCCTGAGGACAATAATAAGGTTTGCCGGGAAGGAACAAGGGGGGCGAAACGATTCACTACAGAGATCACGAAACCCGGAGAGATCGTCAAGGGAATCACAGAGAGCACAGAGGAGTCACAGAGGACACAGAGAAATGCAACTACGCCGCCCGACGCCGTTTTTGTTTTTCTTCTCTGTGCTCTCTGTGTGCTCTCTGTGTGCTCTGTGGTTCCAACACACGGCCCCGCCGGCGCTCCAGTTGGAACTCCAGACGGCAACATGTCCCATTAGTTCCCCTAATTCACGGTCCTGTCAGGCGTCGTCGATGAATTCGACGGGGTCGAGGGATTTTCGGTTGACCTCGAGCTGGAAGATGTCGGGGCGGGCGTAATGGCCGGCGGTGTCCAGGGAACGGCGGGCATCGAGGGCCTCGTCGAGATCGATGTCGGCAAAAAGGACATCTTTATCGCGCCGGAGAGGACCCGCGACGGGGCCGCCGAAGGGCTTGACGATGACCGCGTCGCCGTCGCAAATCCATTCGTCGGGATCGGCGTAAAGCTCGTCGCGGAAGGGGAAATCCGCCGGCAGGTCCGAGCCCTGGAGGGCGGTTGCCGTGCCGATCACCCAGCAGCCGCCCTCGCGCGCTATATGGCGCATGGTCGCCTGCCACCCGTCGCCGGTATCCCAGGTGGGAGCGACGTAGATGTCGATATTCTGGGCGTAGAGCGCATAGCGGGCCAGGGGCATATAGCTCTCCCAGCAGATCAGGCAGCCGATGCGCCCGGCGGGGGTGTCGACGACGCGCAGTCCGCTGGCGTCGCCGCGCCCCCAGACCATCCGTTCCGGGTTGGTGGGGAGGAGTTTGCGATGGCGATTGAGGATGGTGCCGTCGGGGCCGATGACCACCACCGTGTTGAACAGGGTGCTGCCGCTGAACTGGCTGTCCAACTCGTTGAGGCCGCAGACCACAGTGACGCCGTGTTCGGCGGCGGCATCGCAAAGGGGCTGGAGGTCGCCGCGTGGAAGGTCGACGGCATTGTCCCTGAGGCGTGCATGGAGGGTCTTCGCCATCGCCATGTCGCCGCCGGGGCGCAGGCGCCAGATCCAGGTCGGGTATCCGGGCAGGTAGGCCTCGGGAAAGACGACAAGGCCGGCGCCGGCGGTGGCCGCTTGCTTGAGGTCCTCAATGGCGTTGGCCAGGGTGGCCTGGAGATCGAGCAGGACCGGCGGCTTCTGGATGACGGCAACCTTGGTGTTCATGTTTCCCCCTTTTTCTACGATAATTCAATGTCCCCGTTTCGAGGCTAGCATAAGAGCGCTGGCGTCCGAGAAATATCCGGGTGGAGGGTGCCTGAATGGCCGGGACACCGCCGAAACGCGCCGCCGCCGTGTCCCTCGGGCTGGGCGCGGCCTTGGCCGGCGCCCTTGCCCT
>JAJFIG010000326.1 GCA_021775195.1 Rhodospirillales bacterium
GCGTCTGATCGGCCCACCGCCCCGATCCGCGAAAAGGGCCGCCCTTCAGGCGGCCCTTTTTCTTCGGCCCGCCGGGCCTCGATTACCGTGATTGACCCCGTCGCCGTCTGGGGCCCCATTGACGTTCCCGGATGTGTTCCCGGCGGTGAACCAGATCGCCGTCATCCGAATGCCGAGAGATAATAAATGACCATGCCGATCAGCCCGATCATGATTCCGCCGAGGATCAGAACCAGCCGGATGAATTCGCCGACGAAGTTGGATTTGCGCTTCTGCTTCTTTTTTTTCTTCGCCTTCTTGCGAAAGGCCTTGGGGTTGTCCCGCCATTCCCGGCCCTTCCGCCTTTCGGGGCCGGTGTATTGGGATTTTTCCCTGACCAGGGCCTTCTTCTTGTTGAAGACGACAAAGTTCTGCGTTTCCCCTGTCTCTTCGTTGTAGCGCTCCTCGAGCACCTTGACCGCAGAGAAATGCTTGCTGCGGAGACAGTCCTGGGCGCGCTCCAGGGCCTCCTCCTTGGTGTTGACAATGCTTTCGATTTCCCACTTTTGCCCCTTCAGGGAAAGAATTTCGAACGAGGAGACTATGGCCATGGTTTCGCCTTTTCGAGGAGCAATACGAAACTTGTTCGTTCTATAGGAATGTCCGTGACATGGGTAAACGTTCAATGAACAATTAGGCAAATACTAACATGATTTTCGGGGTCGGATAAGGAACGCCCCCTCAGCACACCTCGAACAGCCCCGCCGCGCCCATGCCACCACCGACGCACATGGTCACCACGACCCGTTTGGCGCCCCGCCGCTTGCCCTCGATCAGGGCGTGGCCGGTGAGGCGCGCCCCGGTCATGCCGAACGGGTGGCCGACGGCGATCGAGCCGCCGTCGACGTTCAGCTTCTCCATCGGGATTCCCAGTTTGTCGCGGCAGTAGACCACCTGCACGGCGAAGGCTTCGTTGAGTTCCCAGAGGTCGATGTCGTCCATGGTCAGGCCCTGGCGCTCCAGCAGCCGAGGCACCGCGAACACCGGGCCGATGCCCATCTCGTCGGGTTCGCACCCGGCCACCGCCAGGCCGCGGAAGATGCCCAGGGGCTCCAGTCCCCGCTGCTCCGCCAGTTTCGAGTCCATGACCACGCAGGCCGAGGCGCCGTCGGAAAGCTGGCTCGCGTTGCCGGCGGTGATGAACTTGTCCGCGCCCATCACCGGCTTCAGGGCGGCGAGCCCCTCCGCCGTGGTCTCCGGGCGGTTACCCTCGTCCCGGGCCAGCGTCACCTCTTCGGCGCGGGTTTCTCCTCTCTCCCTGTCGGTGATCGTCTTCATCGTCGTCAGGGGCACGATCTCGTCGTCGAAGCGCCCCGCTTCCTGGGCCGCGGCGGTGCGCTGCTCGCTGATCAGGGAATAGGCGTCCTGGGCCTCGCGGTCGATTCCGTAGCGCGCCGCCACGGTATCGGCGGTGTCGATCATGGTCATCCACAGTTCCGGCTTCTTTTCCATCAGCCACTCTTCGGTGAAGTGGTGCTGGTTCATGTTCTTCTGCACCAGGCTGATGGACTCGACGCCTCCCGCCACCATCACCGGCACCTTGTCGAACAGCACCCGCTGGGTCGCCACCGCGATCGCCTGCAGGCCCGAGCTGCAGAGCCGGTTGATGGTCGTTCCGGCGGTGCTCACCGGCAGCCCGGCGCGGATCGCCGACAGGCGGGCGATGTTCTTGCCCGTCGCCCCTTCCGGCATGCCGCAGCCCAGGATCACGTCCTCCACCTCGCCCGGTTCCAGCCCGGCGCGCTCGACGGCGTGTTTGATGACATGGCCGGCCAGGGTCGCGCCGTGGGTATTGTTGAAGGCGCCCCGGAAGGCCTTGCCGATGGGCGTACGGGCGGTGGAAACGATGACGGCTTCGGTCATGGCGTATCTCGACCTATAGGTCTTCGAAGCTCCGGCCCTCCCGGGCCAGGCGTTCCAGCAGCGCCGCCGGCTTCATCAGCTCGCCGTGGGTATCGTAAAGCCGGCTCATGGCCTCGTAGACGGTCTTCACGCCGACACTGTCGCCGTAGAACATCGGCCCGCCCCGGTGCACCGGGAAGCCGTAGCCATAGATCCAGATCGCGTCGATATCGCCGGGGCGTAGCGCCAGGCCCTCGTCCAGGATCTTCGCCCCCTCGTTGACCAGCGTGTACATGCAGCGCTCGAGGATTTCCTGGTCGTCGATGGCGCGGCGCTCGAACCCCAGGTCCCTCGACACCCCGACGATCAACTCCTCGATCTCCGGGTCGGGAATGGCCTTTCGGCTGCCGGCCTCGTAGCGGTACCAGCCGGCGCTGGTCTTTTGCCCGAAGCGTCCCCGCTCGCAGATTCGGTCGGCGATGGGTGAATAGCGCTCGTCCTTGGGCCGGGTCTTGGCCCGGCGCTGGCGGATGCGCCAGCCGACGTCGAGGCCGGCCAGGTCGCCGACCGCGAACGGACCCATGGCAAAGCCGAAATCGTAGATGACCTTGTCCACCTGATGGGGCAGGGCTCCTTCCTCGAGCAGGAAACTCGCCTGCCGGGTATAGGTGTGATACATGCGGTTGCCGACGAAACCGTCGCAGATTCCGACCAGCACGCCGACCTTGCCCATAGTCTTGGACAGCGCCATGACGGTGGCGATGGTCTCCTTCGAGGTCTTCGCCCCGCGCACGTTCTCCATCAACCGCATGACGTTGGCGGGGCTGAAGAAATGGGTGCCGATCACTTTCTCTGGACGCTTGGTGGCAGTGGCGATCTCGTCGATGTCGAGCGTCGAAGTATTGGTGGCGAGGATGGTTTCCTCCTTGCACACCCCGTCGAGAGTCCGGAACAGCTCCTTCTTCAAGTCCATGTCCTCGAACACCGCCTCGATGACGATGTCGACGCCGCCGATCTTGGCGAAATCGTTGACTCCGGTGATCAGGTCCAGGCGTGCCGCCATCTCGGCCTCCGACAGCCGGCCCTTGGAAACCGTGGCGGCGTAGTTCTTGCGGATGATGCCAAGCCCCTTCTCCAGGGCCTCCGCCGAGGCCTCCACCACCCACACCGCAATCCCGGCGTTGGCGAGGCTCATGGCGATGCCGATGCCCATGGTGCCGCAGCCGATGACGGCCGCCGCGTCGATGGGCTGTTTAGGGGTGTCCCGGGGCACGTCGGG
>JAJFIG010000327.1 GCA_021775195.1 Rhodospirillales bacterium
ATGGTCTCGGTGATGCCGCGCTTGTTGAGCTGTTTCTTGGTTTCGTCGGCCAGGCCCTTGCCGTAGGCGGTCTTGTCGTGAAGGAAGGCGATCTTCTTGCCTTTGTATTTGTCGGCAAGGAAATTGCCGGCGACGATGCCCTGCTGGTCGTCACGGCCGCAGGTGCGGAAGACGTTGTCGCCACCTTCCTCGGTCAGCTTCGGATTGGTGGAGGCCGGCGAGATCTGAAGGATGCCTTCCTCGGTGTAGACCTTGGAGGCGGGGATCGACGAGCCCGAACAGAAATGCCCGGCGACGAAGACGACGTTGTCGCTGACGAACTTGTTGGCGACGGCAACGGCCTGTTTCGGGTCACAGGCGTCGTCGCCGACAAGCAGCTTGACCTTCTGGCCGAGCACGCCGCCGGAGGCATTGAGGTCCTTGACCGCCATTTCGGCGCCGCGCTGCATTTGTTCGCCGAACGAGGCGTACTGCCCGGTCATCGGGCCGGCCACGGCGATCACGATTTCCGCCTTGGCGGCGGTGAAGCCGGCCACCGTCACGGCGGCCGCGGCTACGAGTGCTGTCTTGAAATGTCGCATGTTTCGGTTTCTCCTCCCTGAGAGACTTCCGGCGGCCGCTTAAACCCTATAAGGAGCCGCCTCGCTACAAATAGGTGGTTGCCTAAATAAACGAGCTACCACCGTACGTTACCACGCTAGCCCAGAGTGGCAACATCCAATTGCATCCGCCTTTCGGAGGCGGATGCGCCCTTTCTTACCCCTTCTTGCGCCAGCCGAACAACCCGGTTGGCTCATAGAGCCAGGGGTACTGATTGACCATTTTCCTCGCCTTGGACAGTTGATAGGCAAAATGGGATATGGCCATAAGTGCCGCCGTATCGATCAAAAACCCCGTCAACGACAGGAGTTCGCCCTCGAACAGGGCGAAGGTCAGGAAGCGGTCGGCGACTCCCAGCAGAGCGCCGTAGACCGAAACCTGCCAGGCCGGGCGCCAGGTGTTGGCCAGGGCCTGGCCGGTCATGTAGGCGGCGAACCCGATGATAACGACGGTCAGGCCGACAAAGACCGACACCGATGTACCCAGATATTCTTCCATGCCATGGTCCCCGAGACCGTTGGTCTCAGTGTCCTCCTTCCAGGTAAGCCGCCCGGACCTCCGGGTTGGCCAGCAGTTCCCGGCCCGAGCCCGTGAGGGCGATCCTGCCATTGATCATCACGTATCCCCGGTTGGCCAGCTTCAGCGCATGGAAGGCGTTCTGCTCGACCAGGAAAACGGTGACGTTCTCGCGCTTGTTGATCTCCTTGATCACCTCGAAGATGCGCTTGACCACCATCGGTGCCAGGCCCAGGGAGGGCTCGTCCAGCAGCAGCAGCCGCGGCCGGCTCATCATGGCGCGGGCGATGGCCAGCATCTGCTGCTCGCCGCCCGAGAGCGTTCCGCCCCGTTGCTCGGTCCGCTCCTTCAGAATGGGGAACAGGCTGAACACTTTCTCCACGTCCTCGTCGAAGTACTGGGGATCACTGGCCGTGGCCCCCATCTGCAGGTTTTCCATCACCGTCATGCGCGGGAAAATGCGCCGTCCCTCCGGTGCCTGGGCGATGCCCGAGCGGATAATCTCATGGGTGTTCATGTGGGTGATGTCGTTGCCGTCGAACGTGATACGGCCGTCGGTCGCCCGCGGATTTCCGCAGATGGTCATCAACAGGGTCGATTTGCCGGCACCGTTGGCACCGATCAAGGTAACGATCTCGCCTTCGGCCACCTCGACGTCGACGCCCCTGAGGGCCTCGATGTTGCCGTATGAGGTATGGATTCCGGATACACTCAGCATGTATCAGGCCTTTCCCTCTTCCTGTTCCCGCGCAGCGGCAAGATCCTGAGCTACCTCGGGGGGCAGGTCTTCGTCCTCCTCCTCGCCGAGATAGGCGCGGATGACGGCGGGATCGTTGCGTACCGCTTCGGGCGAGCCATCGGAGATCTTGCGGCCATAATCGAGGACGACAATGTGATCCGAGATACCCATGACCACGTTCATGTCATGCTCGATGAGCAATATCCCGATCTTGTGTTCGTCGCGGATGAACAGGAGGAACTCATTGAGGTCGGCTGATTCCCGTGGGTTCAGGCCAGCCGCCGGTTCGTCGAGACAGAGAAGCACCGGATCGATGCACATGGCCCGGGCGATTTCCAGGCGCCGTTGATCGCCGTAAGGCAGGTTGCCGGCGTTCCAGTCGGCGCGGTCCGTCAGGCCGACGTGGTCCATCCAGTATTTTGCGATCTCCACGGCGTCCTTTTCCGCTGTACGGTAACGGGCGAGGCCAAGGAGGCCGGCAAAAGTGAATGCGGATGCCTGCATCAGCTTGTTGTGCTGGGCGACGATCAGGTTCTCGAGAACCGACATGGCGCGGAACAGGCGGATATTCTGGAAGGTGCGCGCGACTCCCGCCTTCTGCGCGATTCGGTACCCTTCCATCTGCTCGAGCAGGAGGTCACCCTTTGGGTGGTGCAGGGTCAGCCGGCCGACGGTGGGAATGTAGAAACCGGTCAGGCAGTTGAAGACGGTGGTTTTGCCGGCGCCGTTGGGGCCGATGATGGCGGTGATCTGCGAGTCGGCCGCCTGAAACGAGACGTTGTCGATGGCGACCAGGCCTCCGAACCGCATGGTCAGGTACTCGACGGTCAGGAGCGGCGTGCCGCTGGGCGCCGTGATGGCCGCCTGCTCGCTCATTTCGGTGCCTCCGCTGGTCCGTCCCGCCCCCACAGGCGGATGGTCGGTTCGCGATGGGCCAGCAAACCGGAGGGGCGCCAGATCATGATGAAGACCATGGCGGCGCCGAAGGCGAGCATCCGGTATTGCTGCAGTTCACGAAAGAACTCGGGCAATCCGATGAGCAGCACGGCCGCCAGAACGACGCCGATCTGGCTGCCCATGCCGCCCAAGACGACGATGGACAAGATCACGGCGGATTCGATGAAGGTGAAGCTCTCGGGGCTTATGAAGCCCTGGCGGGTGGCAAAAAACGACCCGGAAAAACCGGCGAACATAGCCCCGATGGCGAAGGCCGTAAGCTTGGTGTTGCGCGGATTGAGGCCGAGGGAACGGCAGGCGATCTCGTCCTCGCGCAGGGCTTCCCAGGCGCGGCTGATGGGAAGCTTTCGGATACGCAAGGTGAAAAGGTTGGTGGCCAGGGCCATGATCAGGATCAGGTAATAAAGGAAAATTATCCTGTCGATGGGCGAATAGGTGAGTTCAAAGAAACTGTGGAAGGTTTCCACACCCTCGGGGGCCGAGCGCTTGAAGGGCAGCCCGAAAAAGGTCGGCCGCGGGATGCCGGAAAGGCCGTCCGGGCCCTTGGTGAACTTGTACCAATTGAGCAGGATGATCCGGACCATCTCGCCGAAGCCAAGGGTAACAATCGCAAGGTAATCGCCCCTGAGCCTGAGGACCGGGAAGCCGAGGATGATGCCGGCGAAGGCCGCCATGATGCCGGCGAACGGCAGGCAGGTCCAGAATCCGAGGTCGAAATAGAGTGCCAGCAAGGCGTAGCTGTAGGCGCCGACGGCGTAGAAGGCGACGTAGCCGAGGTCGAGGAGGCCGGCGAGCCCAACAACGATGTTCAGCCCCCAGCCGAGCATGATGTAGGTGATGACCAGAATGCCTATGTCGAGCAACCATCGGTCGGCTATGGGCATGAAGGGAAAGACGATGGCGAGCAACAGGAGGGCCGGACCGAGATAGCGTGCCGCCCGCTGGACCTGGGCGCCGACCCTGTCCATGGTCTTTTCACGCTCCTCGAGGGATTCCAGCGATTCCGCCGCATGGCGGATGGCGAGGGCGGCGCGGCCGGCGAAACCCAGGGCGATCAAGGTGGTCACCCAGTTGACGACGACGCTGTCGAAGGGCAGGAATCGGGCAAGTTTCTCGCCCGTCTCGGGGTCCAGGAAACGGCTCGAGAGCAGCAGGAACATAAGGATGCCGGCGAACGGCAGGGCGGTCGCCAATACCAGGCGCGGACGCCCGACACGCAAGAGGATGATCGCCATGCGTCCGACGAAGGCGATGGCGGTGGCGGCGAAGACATCGTCGAAGCGGGTGATGATGGCGAGGCCGCCGGGTACGTCCTGGGTCTTGAGTCCGACCAAGGCGAAGGCGAGGGCGAAGACGACGATGGCGGTGGCGCCCGCCTCCTTGACCATGGCGCCGGTGTCCATGCGCCGCGCCGCCGGGTCGTGCCGCTCCGCCGCCATGGGCTCAGACCTTCTCGATGTCGGGCTTGCCCAACAAGCCCGTGGGCCGGAAGATGAGCACCAGCACGAGGATCGCGAACGCCGCCACGTCCTTGTATTCGACGGTGAAATAACCCGACCAGAAGGCCTCGATCAGGCCGATCAGGATGCCGCCCAGCATGGCGCCCGGCATCGAGCCGATACCGCCCAGAACCGCCGCCGTGAAGGCCTTGATGCCGGCCAGGAAGCCGATGAAGAAATCGATCACCCCGTAGTTGACGAGGAAGATCAGGCCGGCCACCGAGGCCAGGGTGGCGCCGATGACGAAGGTCAGCGAAATGGTGCGGTCGACGTTGACCCCGATCAGCGCCGCCATGCCCAGGTCCTGCTCGCAGGCCCGTTGCGCGCGCCCCAGCGCCGTCCGCCCGATCAGCAGGGTGAAGGCGATCATCAGGACCACGGTGAGCACCATGATGATGATCTGCAGGTA
>JAJFIG010000328.1 GCA_021775195.1 Rhodospirillales bacterium
TGGCGTGAATACCCCATGGCGTTGCGCAGACGGTCGATACCGTCGCGCTGCACAAGTCCCATGGTCCCGGCATAGAAATACGGCCAGACGGTCTCCGGCCCGTGCCTTTCGCTGGCCGCCGTCAGCTCGCCGGCGACCGTGTCCAGCGCCTCGTCCCACGAAATGGGCTCGAAGGACTCCATGCCGATACCTTTCGGCCCCACCCGGCGTAATGGCGTCGTCAGCCGGTCCGGGTGGTGAACGCGTTCGGCGTAGCGGGCCACCTTGGCGCAAACCACTCCCGAGGTATAAGTGTTGGCTTCGGCCCCGCGCACCCGCCCGATGGTGTGCGCGTCAAGGCGCTCCACCTCCAGGGCGCAGGTGCTGGGACAGTCGTGCGGGCAGACGGAGGGAACGAATTCGGAGGTCATGTTTACGGGGCTCAGCCAGTCAGAACGGCCAGGAATGTAACCCCCGGCCCACCCTGGAGCAACCTTGGTCCGTTATTCGGTGTGGATCGTGCCTTTCGGATGAAAGGCGTGGAAGACGAAGGCAAAGGTCACGTCGTGCACAACGTCTTCGGCCTTGCCGTTCCTGTTCCTTTGCACGACCACATTACCCACGTCGCGGCCACGTTTGATGACCCGGGTGTCGAGGGCCGAATTCTGGCCCGATTCCCAACTCAGCTTCAGGTCCCCCTTGGCGATGGAGCCCTGTTTCCTGAGCAGGGGCAGGCTCCAGGCCTCGCCATCGACGACGATGACCCGCACCATGGGCTCGATACCCTCGGGCAGGTCGCCGCGATAGAGAAACGGGAATGCCGAGCTGTCGTAACTCACATAGGGGTTGACGCCGTACCGGCGAAAGACGCTGCCGGACACAAGCACCGTGCCCTTTGGCGACCGGGCACGGAATCGGGCAAAGGACTCCTGGCGCGACGGCAGCATTTTCAGCGTCGTACCGGTCATCTTGCCGACGATGGCCTGGCCCATGAACTGCTGCCACCAGCTTTCGGTCTGCCGGTCGTACATCACCAGGTCCGAGTTTCTCAGCTTGCCGGTGGTGCCAAAGTCCAGCACCTTGCCGTCCACCCGGCGGTCGAAGACGATGCTCGAATTGCACAGCGGGCAATAGGTGATGGTCACCGGAACGCCGCCGAGGGTGTCGTTGACGATCTCGTGCTGGGTCAGGATGCCCAGCGGGTAGGCCCGGCTTTCCCCATTGACGGTAACGCCGATGACCGGCTCCGTGTCTGCAAGGTCGGTGACCTCGGCAATCGGTGCATGTTTCGGATCGTCGATAGCCGGAATACCGTCCTTGGGCGGCCCGCCCGACATGATATCGTCGAGATCGATCGAGTGTTTCGTGAAATCCGTCGACGGCCACTCGATGGACCAGAACGTCGGATTCGCGCCCGCGCCCCCCGGCAAGACGAGCAGCCCGGCGGCGACCAATGCCGCGGAAACCAAAGCCCACGACAATCCTCCGTGAATTTTGCGTATCATCCGGCTACCTTGGCCCTTCTCGGTCGTTTTGGGCAAGCCAATCCCGGTCAAATCTTGGTGAACAAGGCCGTTTCCCCCGTTCCGCGTGATCCAGCGACCAGTTGCTTGACCAGCGACGCCTGGGCTCGCACACTCCGCGCCGTCGGAATCGGGAGCATGAAAAGGAATGACTGACGCCGTCGACTGTGCCGTGATCGGGGCCGGTGTGATCGGATTGGCTGTCGCCCGGGCCCTGGCCCTGACGGGGCGCGAGGTTATCGTGCTCGAGGCGGCGGAAACCATCGGCACCGGGATCAGTTCGCGTAACAGCGAGGTCATCCACGCCGGCATCTACTATCCCAAGAACAGCCTCAAGGCCCGCTTCTGCGTGCAGGGACGGAAATTGCTGTACCGCTACTGTGCCGATCACGGCCTCGAACACCGCCGCTGCGGCAAACTGATTGTCGCCGAGAACGAAGGGCAAATGCCGGCGCTTGACGATCTCCGTGCCCGCGGCGAGGCCAACGGGGTCGAGGAGCTCGAAATCCTGGACCGCGATGCTGTCGAGCGCATGGAGCCGGCCTTGAAGGCGGTGGCGGCCCTGCACTCGCCGGTTACCGGCATTTTCGACAGCCATGCCTACATGCTCAGCCTCCAGGGCGACGCCGAGGCCGCCGGGACCATGATCGCCTTCCACAGTCCGGTCCAAGGCGGCCGCGTCGACAACGGGCACATTGTCCTTGGTGTCGGCGGCGACGAACCCATGGATCTGCCCTGTCGTACCGTCGTCAATGCCGCCGGCCTCGGCGCCCAAAATTTCGCGCGGGACCTCGTGGGACTTTCGCCTTCCACAATCCCCACGCAGCACCTGGCCAAGGGCAATTATTTTCACCTGACGGGAAAGCCACCGTTCACCCACCTGATCTATCCCGTGCCCGACCCCCAATCCGCCAGTCTTGGGGTCCACTACACCTTGGACCTGGGGGGACAGGCTAAATTCGGCCCCGACGTCGAATGGACCGATGCCATCAATTTCGATGTCGATCCCGGCCGCGGCGACGCCTTTTACGCCGCCGTCCGCCGCTACTGGCCCGACCTTTCCGACGGCGCGCTACAGCCCGGATACGCAGGCGTTCGCCCGAAGCTCCAGGCCCGTGGCGAGGCACCGGCGGATTTCGTCGTTCAGGGACCCGACGTGCACGGGATTCCAGGCCTGATCAACTTATATGGAATTGAATCTCCGGGCCTGACGTCGTCCCTGGCAATCGCCGACGCGGTCGCCGGGATGCTCGAGCGGTAATTCCCTTTCCCAAGACGCCCCCGGTTGGGCTAAAACTGACCAGCCCCAGTGGACGAAGGATGGCATCCATGTACGGCCCACGGATAGCAGCACTCGCCGTTTTTCTCCTTCTGACCCCGTTCCCCACCCATGCACAGACTCCCGCGCCGACGGCATCCGGAAAGCAGAAAACCGAGGCCGCGCCTGCCGCTATTCCGGCCGTTGTTGATTTTCGCGAGGAAATGCGCCGGTTCGTGCAATTGGTCAGCACCTTCGCCCGTCAGCACCGACCCGATTTCGTTGTCTTGCCCCAGAACGCCCTCGAACTGCTGAACAAGGTCGATCCGTTAGATGATACCCTCAAGGTACCGGCGCGAACCTACATGCGGTCCATCGACGGGGTGCTTCAGGAATCACTGTTCTACGGCAAACCGGAATTCGGTAAGCCGACCCCCGAAAAAAGCCAAAAAAGACTCATCGAGCTAGCGGATTTCGCCAAGTCCAACGGGCTCAAGGTCCTGGTGGTCGATTACGCCAAGGAACGAAAACCGGTCCAGGACTCCCTGCGCAGGAACGCGGCCCGGGGCTACGTCGGCTTCGCCGCCCCCGGCCGGGACATGGCCCTCAATCGCTTGCCGTCCTATGCCAATTGGCCCCGCGCCGAGAATTCCCTGAGCATCCTGTCCCTGAAGAACGTCAAGAACTTCGTCGCCATCCGAAATTCAGCCCCCATGGGACGCCAGGACGAATTCGCCATGAAAGTCCATGGGACCAACTTCGACATGGTCATCGTCGATGTCTTTCACGGCCGGGTTCCGCTGAGCAAACAGGCGGTCGAAACACTCAAATACAAGAAGCTGGGCGCCCGGCGGCTGGTCCTGGCCTATCTCAACATCGGCGCCGCCGCGAGCTACCATTACTACTGGAAGCCCAAGTGGCGGGAGGGGTCACCGATCTGGATCAGCGCCCCCTTCCGCAACGACCCGGACAAGTACTACGTCGAGTACTGGCGCCCCGAATGGCAAAAGATCATCACCGGCGACAACAAGTCCTATCTGTTCGGGATTATCGACCAGGGCTTTGACGGCGTCGTCCTCGACGGCGTGGAGACCTATCGGTTCTTCGAGACCGGCGGCGAACTGGAACAGGCCGGCAATTAAGGTCTATTTCCCCTTTTTCGGGCTGATCTTCTCCCAGTCCTCGTCACTCAGTTGGTTGGCGAAGTTGAACTGGCCGGCGCCGGCGAGCCATTCACCGCCATCGATGGTGATTACGTCACCGTTGATGTAGCCGGCTTCGTCGGAAACCAGGTAGGCCGCCAGGTTCGTGAGCTCCCTGTGATCTCCCGTACGGCCCAGCGGGTTGCGCGTCTCCCAAAGCTTCGCCAGGTCTTCGTTCGGGACCAGGCGCTCCCACGCACCCTGGGTCGGGAACGGTCCCGGCGCGATGGCGTTCAGGCGCACCCCCTTCGGACCCCACTCCACCGCCAGGCTTCGGGTCATGGCGAGGACACCCGCCTTGGCCATGGCCGACGGCACGACGAAGGCCGAACCGGTCCAGGCATAGGTGGTCACGAGGCTGAGCACGGTACCCTTGTGTTTGGTCTCGATCCATCGCTTGCCACAGGCCAGGGTCATGTAGGCCGAACCGTGCAGAACGATGTTGACCACCGCGTCCACGGCCCTCGGCGACAGGTCCTCGGTGCGGGCCAGGAAGTTGCCGGCGGCGTTGTTGACCAGGACATCGATGGGGGCCTCTTGCCAAAACGAATCGACCGTCTCCTCCACGGCATCGGCGTCCCGGATGTCCAGGGGGCGCCAGCCGATTGAACCACCCGTGGCCTCGGCCAGTTCCTTTGCCGTTTCCTCCAGGACGTCGGCGCGCCGGCCACAGATCAGGACCTCGGCCCCCAGTTCCATGAAATGGTGCGCCATGCTCTTGCCCAATCCGGTTCCGCCACCGGTGATCAGGATGCGTTTGTTTCTCAGGAGATCGTCAACGAACATGGGTCTGGTTCCGTTCGGGTTTTTCGGGTATCGGCCATCGTGGCCGTGGGTACGCCAAGAATATATCGCTACCCGTACAAATTGCTATGATCC
This sequence comes from Rhodospirillales bacterium, assembly GCA_021775195.1. Lineage (GTDB taxonomy): Bacteria > Pseudomonadota > Alphaproteobacteria > Rhodospirillales > 2-02-FULL-58-16 > JAJFIG01. The sequence goes on from JAJFIG010000328.1 coordinate 4,842, forward strand.
AGCGAAACGCGGAGACCGGTAGGGAGGGTCGATCATGCTGACACGGGCGGCAACCTACGAAGAGGTATGCAAAGCCCTGCGCTGGGATGTGCCGGAATACTTCAACATGGGTGTCGACGTCTGCGACAAGCACGCCGACGCCTCCGCCGATGCAACCGCCTTGATATCCGAGGACGAGGACGGTGACGTCACCGTCTACAGTTTCCGAGCCCTCAAGTACCTGTCCAACCGCCTGGCCAATGTGCTCGTTGCCAAGGGCCTGGATCGGGGCGACCGCATCGGCATCCTGCTGTCCCAATCGGTCGAAACCGGCATCGCCCATATCGCGGCCTGGAAAGCGGGCTTCATCTCCATCCCCATGTTCACCCTGTTCGGCGAGGACGCGCTGGAGTTCCGGCTTTCCAACAGCGGCGCTCGGGCCCTGATCACCGATGAATCGAATCTGCCCAAGATCGAGGCGATTCGCGACCGCCTGCCCGACCTTGAGCTCCTTTTGGTCACCGGAGCCGGCAAAAACGGCGACGGCATGGTGGATTTCTGGCGCGCCCTGGATGACGCCTCGGATTCCTTCACCCCGGTCGAGACCCTGGGCGAGGATCCAGCGTTCATATCCTATACCTCGGGCACCACGGGCAATCCCAAGGGCGTCAAGCGG
>JAJFIG010000329.1 GCA_021775195.1 Rhodospirillales bacterium
CAGCCACGCCGTGCACCGGGGACACTGCAGGCGATGGCCGCACCGCCGGCACAGCGTGAGGGGCGCGTAGCCCCGGCGATTGAGGAACACCATCGCCTGTTCGCCGTCGGCCAGGGTCTCGGTCAGGGCCTGGCGGAGAACGGTCGACAGCCATTGGCCGGCGGGCGGGGCATGGCGGCGCATGTCGACGATGTCGACCCGGGGCAGGGAGGCGCCGGCATGGCGGTCGGGCAGGTCGAGGCGCCCGTAGCGCCCGCCCTGGCAATTGACGACGGTCTCCAGCGACGGGGTCGCCGAGACCAGGACCACCGGCACCTCCGCCAGCCGGGCCCGCACCACCGCCATGTCGCGGGCGTTGTAGACGACGCCGTCCTCCTGCTTGAAGGCGCCGTCGTGTTCCTCGTCGATGACGATCAGGCCGAGATCCGGGTAGGGCAGGAAGAGGGCCGAGCGGGCACCGACGACGACCCGGGCGTGTCCCTCGGCAATGGCCCGCCAGGTGGTGCGGCGGCGGGCCGGCGTCAGGTCCGAATGCCACTGGACGGGCTCGGCGGCGAAACGGTCGCGAAAACGGGACAGCCACTGGGCGGTGAGGGCGATTTCGGGCAGCATAACCAGAACCTGGCGGCCATTCTTCAAGGTGTCGGCGATGGCCTGGAAATAGACCTCGGTCTTGCCCGAACCGGGCACCCCTTCGAGCACGGTGACGGTGAAGCCGCCCTGCTCCACCTTGGCCGTCAGGTCCGCTGCCGCGTCGCTCTGGGCCGGAGACAAGACGGGCCCGGGATGGCGCCAGTCGGGCACGGCCGGCTGCGCCACGCCCGGCAGTTCCACCGGCGCCAACGCCCCTGCCTTGACCAAGCCGTGGACGACCGATGGCCCGGCCGCCGCCTCGCGGGCGAGCTCGACGGCGGGACGGGGAGGCCCCTCGGCCAAGACCCCGAGCACCCTCTCGCGGGCCGGAGTCATGCGCAGGTCGGGCAACGGGGAAACGGGCGCATAGGCAATGATCGGCTTGGGCGGCAACAGAGCCGCCGGCACGCTGATCACCATCTTGAGGACGGCGCCGGCGGGATAGAGGGTGTAATTGGCGACCCAGTCGACGAAACGCCGCGACACCGCGGGCAGAGAGGGGACCGGCAGGCGCTCGAGCACGTCCTTCAGTTTCTCGTCACCGACCTCGCCGCTGCCCGGCCCCCAGACCACCGCCGCCAGGTCGCGGGCGCCCAGGGGAACGCGGACGAAATCCCCCGGGAGCAGCGCCACCCCGTCGGGCACCCGGTAATCGTAGGCGCCGGACAAGGGCAGCGGCAGCAGGACACTGATCCGATCACCCGGCAGAAAACGGATATCGGTATCGTTGCCGGGCTCAGGGGAACTGGCGGGGGAGTCGACCATCGGCTACACTTTAACGGCTTGTTTAGGCTTCGCGGAGGACATTGTTGGTATTGCGCGGATTAGCCGGAGAACGAGGAACATGGTGGAAAAACTGGAGGGAAATTTGGACACGGAGGCACCGGTGGCGGCGCCCTCGCTGGAGGACGAGATCGCGGAATACTTGCGCCACCATCCCGATTTCCTGGTTCGCCACCCGGAGATCCTGGAAGCGATGGAGGTTCCAGGGCGCTGGGGCGACGACGGTGTCGTCGACATGCAGCAGTTCATGCTGCAGCGCCTGCGCGCCGAGATCAACGACCTGCGCAACTCGACCCTCGAGGTCATCGAAACCAGCCGCAGCAACATGTCGAGCCAGACCCGGGCCCATGCCTCGATACTGGCGATCCTGGCGGCCGGCGATTTCGAGCAGATGGTCCGGGTCGTGACCTACGAAATGCCCCTCCTGCTCGACGTCGACGTGGTCACCATCGGATTCGAGCCCGCCGTGCCCCCCATGCCCGACCTCGCGTCGGCGGAAATCAACGAATTCCCCAGGGGGGCCATCGACGAATGGCTGGGCGACGGCAAGAACGTCGCCCTGGTGCGCGATCTCAGCGATGACGGAACGATCTTCGGCAGCGGTGCCGGCCTGGTGCGCTCGGCGGCGCTGGCCCGGATTCAACCGGGCCGCATAACACCGACGGGCATGCTGGCCCTGGGGTCGCGGGGCAATGCCTTCCATCCCGGACAGGGCACCGAATTGATCCGCTTCCTGGCGCGCATGCTGGAACGCTGCGTCCATAGATGGCAGGAGCCGGCCGCGTGACCTTCTACAGCGCGGAACCTGCTCTGGTTTCCGCCGTCGAAGACTGGCAGGCGTGGTTGGCACACGAGCGCCGGACATCCAAACATACCCTGGACGGCTATGGGCGGGACGTCGCGCGGTTCCTGGGATTCATGACCGAACACCTGGGGTTTACCCCCGGCATCCGCGACCTGGAGCGGCTGACCACGGCCGATTTCCGGTCCTACCTGGCGCGGCGTGCCAACGAGGGTCTGGCGCGCTCCTCGACGGCGCGGGCGATGTCGACGCTGCGCGGCTTCTTCCGCTTTCTCGACCGGGCGGGCCTCGCCCACAACGCCGCCATCGGCGGCGTCAGGACGCCGAAAGTGCCGCGGTCGGTGCCCAAGGCCCTGACCGAGGCGGATGCCCTTGAGGCGGTGGAGGCCATCGCCGACATCACCGACACGCCCTGGGTGGCGAAGCGGGACGTGGCGTTGCTGACCCTGCTCTACGGTGGTGGTCTGCGAATCGGCGAGGCGCTGGGCCTGAACCGTGGCCAGGCACCCCGGGGCGACAGCATGGTGATCACCGGCAAGGGAAACAAGCAGCGCCTGGTTCCGATCCTGCCGGTGGTGGCCGATGCCGTCGCCGATTACCTGGGCGCCTGTCCCCATGCGCTGGGCAACGACGATCCACTGTTCGTCGGGGTGCGCGGCGGGCGCCTCAACCCGGGCGTCGTACAGCGCCAGGTACGGCGCCTCAGGATGCTGCTCGGGCTGCCGGAAACGGCGACCCCGCACGCCCTTCGCCACAGCTTCGCCACCCACCTGCTGTCGGGCGGCGGCGACCTGCGCACGATCCAGGAACTGCTCGGCCACGCCTCGCTCTCCACCACCCAGCGCTACACCGATGTCGACGCCGGGCGCCTGATGGCAGTCTACCGCAACGCCCATCCACGGGCGCGAGGTTAACGCTGCCGGGCAAGAACCCGCAGGAGCACGGGCCCGGCTAGGGAGAGAACCCCGATAACGGTGAAGGCGATGCCCCAGGAGGCGACCGTGCCGCCGCCGCCGGTGGCATCGAGGGCGATGCCGAAGACCAGGGGGCCGAGGAAGGCGCCCATGAACCCGACGCTGGAATGGACGGCCATGGTGGCGCCCCGGTAGCCCTCGGGAGCGGCGGCGACGACACCGGCGGTGATCGCCGACGAATCGGCGGTAATCGCCCACCAGTAGGCCAGGCACAGGACCACCACCATCCAGAAGGGAGCGCCGGCGCCGAAGCCGACGACGACGCCGATGGCGATGGAGGTGATCATGACGGCGATGATCACCCGGTGGCGGCCGAAGCGCTCGGCGAATTCGTTGCCGATGACGCTGGAGGGCATGCCGACCAGGTTGATGATGGCGGCGACGACCGTGGCGCTCCATGCCGAGGTGCCCTCGGGCCGGGTGGACTGGGCGAAGACCAGGTAGGCGACGGCCCAGGAGCGGAAGGTGAAGAGCTCGAAGTTGTGCATGGTATAGGCGAGCACATAGGCCATGGCGGCGCGGCAGCGGAGCACGGGGCGGAAGTCGAGGAGATGGGTGTCGGGCACCCGATGGGTGGGATGGTCGCCGGGCAGAAAGGCGAACACCAGGATGAGGGAGATCACCGGGCCCACGGCGGCGATGGCGAAGGTCCAATGCCAGTCGAGGAGCGCCGTAACCTCGCCGGCAAACAGGAACGACAGCGAGGCGCCGATGCCGAAGCTCGAGGTGTAGAAGGCCACGGCGCGGCCCCGGGTGCGGCCCTCGAGGCGATCGCTGAGCATCTTCAGGCCCGGCATGTAGGTTCCGGCGAGGCCGACCCCGGCGAGGGTGCGAAAGGCCATGGCGGTCCAGAAGCCCTCGGCCATCAGGGCGAACCCGAGGCTGGAAGCGGCGCCGACCATCAGGGAGAGGAAATAGACCTGGCGCGGCGCCGTGCGGTCGGTGAGGCTGACCAGCACCGGCACCGCCGCCAGGTAGCCGGCGAAGTAGATGCCGTTGATCCACCCGGCATCGGTATTGCTGAGGCTCCATTCATCGATGAAGCCAGGCAGCAACGCCGCGAAGGTGGAGAACCCGGCCATGCTGAAGACCTCGGCAATAGCCAGGATCGCGGTCATGGCGACGGCAGACATGGGGCGGCTCATGGCGGCATCTTAGCGTTAGCCCGCATTTCTCACCATCGCCACGGCCTGCGTCGCGTCCAGGCGGCCGCCCCGCCAGGAGCGGGCCGAAAAGCGTAGCCGAAGCTACAGTTGAGGTTCGCGACGCCGCGGACGGCCGCCTGGGCGCGACCCGGAGGGCGGCGCTGTCACGCCGACAGGGTGCGTCAAGCCGCTTGCCCGATGCTCTTGCATCGCGCCGCACGGCTTTCCTGCCCTGTCGGCGCGACAGCGCCGCGCAGACCATGGCGGTGGT
>JAJFIG010000330.1 GCA_021775195.1 Rhodospirillales bacterium
GGCATCGTCACGCCCCCCGACCGCCGCCCCTTGTCGCAGCAGAAGGTGCCCCTGGTCTCCGCCGGCACCTACGAGGACCTGGACATCCTGCGCGAAAAGCACAAGACACCGGTGCTGGTGCCGAAGAAGGATTAGGCGGGAAGGCGCGGGCCGTCGCCGAAACGGTCCCTCTGGTCAGTCACGTTTCTCCGCGATGATAAATAGATAATCACCGCCCGCATCGTCGAAGGAGCGGATGACATCTTTGACGGTGCCGGATGATATGTCCGCCGCGAGGCGGGCGAGGCCGTCGCGGACCTCTTTGGCGCTGGCGAGGGAGAAGAAGGTGGAGATGCCGGCGCGAACGGCGGGATCGAGGTAAAGGGCGGGACGGGCCTTGCCGGCGTAGAGGAACTGGTCGGCGAGATCGTCAGGAACGAAAAAGGGCTCCGTCGCGATGGTGCGAAAACCGGCCTTGGCCAAAGCCTCCTCCACGTCCCTGGGATCGGGCATTTGCGCGATGGAGCGTTCCATGGCCGTCGGGAAGTAGCGGTTGAGCCAGTAGTGGCGCATCTGCTCGGGTGATGAGGTGAAGATAACGAAGCGCCCCGATTCCATGATCCGGTATACCTCGGAAAAAATAACCCCGAGGTCGGCAAAATGATGAATGGCGAGGGTGCAGACGGCCCCGTCGAATGCGTCCGCCGCGAAGGGGAGGGCGTCGGCTCCGGCCACGGACCAGGGAAGCGCCGGGGCCTTTCGCCGGGCCGCCCCGATCATTGCCTCGGAGCGATCGACGCCGCAATTGGCGAGGCCAGTACCGGCGAGGGCGATGGTGTAGTTGCCGGTGCCGCAGGCGAGATCGAGATACCGGCCTTCGGCGCTGGGTTTCAGGTGCCGGCGCAAGGCGGCGGCGATGCGTGGATCGGCGCGGCGTGTTCGGTCGTAGTGCGGTCCGATGGAGTCGTATGGCGCGGCCACGGATCCTATCCCGATCTCAGGTATTTCACCGCCGCGTCGCGCTCGAACAGGTACAGGAGAACGCGCAGGGCCTGGCCGCGTTCGGATTTGAGCTCGGGGTCGCGGGAGAGGATCAACTGGGCGTCGTCGCGGGCCGCCGCCAGCAGGTCGGCGTGAACGGCGAGGTCGGCGAGGCGGAACTCGGGCAGGCCGCTCTGGCGGGTGCCGAGGAGCTCGCCGGCGCCCCTCAGGCGCAGGTCCTCCTCGGCGATGCGGAACCCGTCGTCGGTCTCGCGGAGGACGCCGAGGCGGGCCCGCGCGGTCTCGGTCAGGGGCGGGGCGTAGAGCAACAGGCAGGTGGATTTGTCAGAGCCGCGGCCGATGCGTCCGCGCAACTGGTGCAGTTGGGCGAGGCCGAAACGCTCGGCGTGCTCGATGACCATGACCGTGGCCGCGGCCACGTCGACGCCGACCTCGATCACCGTGGTGGCGACCAGCAGGTCGACGGCTCCCTCGGCGAAGGCCTCCATGACGCTGTCTTTTTCCTTGCCCTTCATGCGCCCGTGGACGAGGCCGACCCGGTCGCCGTAAACCGCCTTCAGGTGGTCGAAACGCTCCTCGGCGGCGGCGACGTCGAGGGCTTCGGATTCCTCGACCAGGGGACAGACCCAGTAGATCTTGGCGCCGCCCTGCAATGATCGTCCGACGCCCTTGGTCACCTCGTCGAGGCGTTCCAGGGGCATCACCCGGGTGTCCACGGGGGGCCGTCCGGCGGGCTTCTCCAGAAGCCGGGAGACATCCATGTCGCCATAGGCGGTGAGCATCAGGGTGCGGGGAATGGGTGTGGCGGTCATCACTAGGACGTCGACGGCGCGGCCCTTGGCGGCCAGGGTCAGGCGCTGGTGGACGCCGAAACGGTGCTGTTCGTCGATGACGGCGAGGCCGAGGTCGTGGAAGGCGACGTCGTCCTGGAACAGGGCGTGGGTGCCGACGGCCACAGAGACCTCGCCGCTGGCGAGACCGTCGAGCACGGCCTGGCGGGCGCGGCCCTTCTCGCGTCCCGTCAACAGGGCGACCTTGATGCCCGCCGTCTCCGCCAGGGGCTCGATGGTGGCGAGATGCTGGCGCGCCAGGATGTCGGTGGGCGCCATGAGGACCGCCTGCATGCCGGCTTCGACCGCATTGAGCATGCTCAACAGGGCGACCACGGTCTTGCCGCTGCCGACGTCGCCCTGCAAAAGGCGCAGCATGCGGGTATCGGTGGCCATGTCGGCGGCGATTTCCCCGAGGGCCGTTTCCTGGGAACCGGTGAGGGAGAAGGGCAGGGCGCCGGTCACCGTTTGCCTAAGGCGCCCGTCACCGGTAATGGCCCGGCCCTTGGTCCGGCGCATGTTGAGGCGGACCAGGGCGAGGGCCAGCTGGTTGGCGAGCATTTCGTCGTAGGCGAGGCGGGCACGGACCGGGGCCAGCGGCTCGAGGGCGTCCAGTTCGGCGGGCGCATGGGCCTCGAGGAGCGCCGCCTTCCATGGCTGCCAGCCCTGTTTGCCGAGATAGGCCGGGTCGATCCATTCGTCCAGGTCCGGGACCTGTTCCAGGGCTTCGCGCATGGCCTTGCCGAGGACCCGGAGCGAGAGGCCGGCGGTGAGGCCGTAGACCGGTTCCACCGCCTGCATGCGCTCCAGTTCCTCCATGGTGCCGATGTGGTCCGGATGGGTGATCTGGAGTTCGCGGCCGAAGGTTTCCACCTTGCCGCTGACGACACGGGTTTCGCCCTCGGGCAGGGTGCGGCGCAGGTAATCGGCGTGGGCGTGGAAGAAGACCAGGGCCAGGGTGCCGGTGTCGTCGGAGCAGTAGACCTTGTACGGCAGGCGCGGAACGGCGGGTTTCTTGTGCTCGTCGACGGTTACGGTCATGGTCGCGACGATGCCGGGGCGGGCCTCGGCGACCGTCGGCGCGTAACGGCGGTCGATGATGCCCGTGGGCAGGTGCCAGTAAAGATCGACGAGGCGGGAGCCCGCCGCCTTGTCGATGGCCTTGGCGATGCGCGCGCCGACTCCGGCCAACGACGTCACCGGGGCGAACAGGGGAAACAGGACTTCGGGGCGCATTATGCTGACATCCGAATTGGAAGGTTCTATATCCTAGGCGACACTGTGACGGAATCAAACGGAGCCGGACTCGTGGACGAACGCCGCAAGCGCCTATTGTTCCGCAGCCACTACCGCGGCACCAAGGAAACCGACCTGTTTCTCGGCCAGTTCGCGAAACAGAACGTCGAAAACCTGAGTGACGAGCAGGTGACGCGCTTCGAAACACTGCTGGAGGAAAACGACAACGACCTGTTCAACTGGATCACCGGACGCGAGTCGGTGCCGGCGCATCTCGATCACGATGTCATGGACCTCCTAAAGAGATTCAGGTACGACCCTTAAGCAATTGAAATCATTACGAGAGAAATTGTCCCGTCCGGGCAGGACGCTGATCGGCGGCGCCCCCCAGGGCTACG
>JAJFIG010000034.1 GCA_021775195.1 Rhodospirillales bacterium
CGGCGAGCACCGCCGACAGATCACCGGTGGCGAAGCGGATGAGCGGGTATTCGGGTGCGAACAGCGTCGCCACCACCTCGCCGACCTCGCCGTCGGGCACCGGGTCGCCGGTCCCCGGACGGACGATTTCGATCAAGATGCGCTCCTCCACCGTCAGGCCCTCGCGGGCCGGCGATTCATAGGCGATGCACCCCAGGTCGGCGCTGGCGTAGACCTGGACCCCGCTGATGCCGTGGGCCGCGAAGGCATCGCGCAGCGGCGGCAGGAAGGCCTCGCCACCGACGCAGGCCTTGGTCAGGCTCGAGGTATCCGTGCCCATCTCGTCGGCCTTCTCGAGGATGATCTTGAGGAAGCTCGGCGTCCCCACGTAGCCGTCGGGCTTGATGTCGTGGATCGCCTGGGCCTGAAGCTCGGTGTTGCCGACCCCGGCGGGAACGACGGCACAACCCAGGGCGTGGGCGCCCGATTCCAGCATCACCCCGGCCGGCGTGAAGTGATAGGCGAAGGCATTGTGGACGATGTCGCCCTTGCGGAAGCCAGCGGCGAAAAGCGCCCGCGCCGTCCCCCACCAATCGCTGCCGAAGCCTTCGGCGTCGTAGGTCGGTCCGGGTGACTGGAAGATGCGCGCCAGGCCCCGGTGCGGCACGGTGGTGAGCCCGCCGAGGGGATTGCCGGCGCTCTGAATCTCGACCAGGTCCGACTTGCGGGTCACCGGCACGCCGGCCAGGGCCGCCCGGTCGGTGATCGCATCGGGATCGACGTCGGCCAGGAGTTCGGTGAAATAGGGGGCGTTTTCCTTGGCGTTACGAAGGTGATCCGGGAGCGCGGCGAACAAATCCCCTTCCCGCTGGTCGGGGGACCGGGTTTCCAGTTCGTCGTAAAAATCGCCCATGGCGGATCAGGTCAGCCAGCGCTTGCGCCGGCGGTAATGTTTGACGTCGCGGAAGCTTCTGCGCTCGCCGCTCGACAGTCCCAGATAGAATTCCTTGACGTCCTCGTTCTCGCGCAATGACTTGGCGTCACCGTCCATGACCACGCGGCCATTTTCGAGAATATAGCCGTATCCGGCGTATTTCAGGGCAACGTTGGTGTTCTGCTCGGCGAGAAGGAAGCTCACGCCCTCCTTCTTGTTGAGGGCATCGACGATTTCGAAGATTTCCTCCACCAGCTGCGGCGCCAGTCCCATGGAGGGTTCGTCCAGCAGGATCATGCTCGGATTGGCCATCAAGGCCCGGCCCAGGGCCGTCATCTGCTGTTCGCCGCCCGACGTATAGCCGGCGAGCGACGTCTTGCGTTCGGCGAGGCGGGGGAAGTAGTGATAGACCTTGTCGAGGGAGTCGCGGATGGCCCGGCCTCCGTCCTTGCGCGTGTAGGCGCCGGTGAGCAGGTTCTCCTCCACCGTCAGGTGCTCGAAACAGTGCCGGCCTTCCATCACCTGGATCACCCCGAGCTGCACCAGGTCCGACGGCGTCAGCTTCTCCACCGCCTTGCCCATGTATTCGATGCTGCCCTTGGTGACATCGCCGCGCTCGGCCCCGAGAAGGTTGGAAATGGCCTTGAGCGTGGTCGATTTTCCGGCGCCGTTGGCCCCGAGGAGGGCAACGATGCCCCCCTCGGGAACGTGGAGGGATACCCCCTTCAACACCAGGATGACGTGGTCGTAGATCACCTCGATGTTGTTGACCGTCAACAGGGGCCGTACTTCGGCCTCCGTGGCTTCTGTGGCTTCAGTCGTTTCCACAGGGTATCCCTTCGCGGCTTTTATTGTTGGTCGGTTACAGGTTCGACGGGATCAATCGCTGCCGTCGCACTTGCGCACGGCAATCTTCTTCTCCTTGGCGTAGTTCGCCGCCGCCATTTCGATCTGCGGACGGACGACATCGGCCATGGGGACGATCCACTCGCTCACGAACACCCACTTCTTGCCGTCCCACTGCTGGATGCGGACCGGGCCATTGGTTTCGTGATCCTGGCACGAGATCTTGATCGGATTGGCGAAACCGCCGAGACCCAGCTCCTTCAGGCGCGCCGCCGTCAGGTTCAGGTTCTCCAGGCCCCACCGGACCTCTGCACCGGACAGGGCCTTGGTGCCGAACTTGCCCATCGCTGTGCGCATGGCTTCGGTGGTGTAGACCATGTTGATGACGCCGCGGTTGTAGAGCACTTCGCCGATGCCTTCACGCGGGCCGGCGCCCTTGCCCTTGTCGTGGACCTCTTTCTTGATCGCGGCGTGAGCCGGCCAGCTGTCGCCGGCGCCATGGAAGGCGGTTCCCTTGTAGCCCGTGGCGGCACCGCCGGCCGGGACCACGTCGGATTCGGTGGACGACCACCAGTTGCCGATGAACTTGTCCATGGGATAGTTGATGGCGGCCGCTTCCTTGATCGCCACCTGGTTCATCACGCCCCAGCCGGACATGAACACCCAGTCCGGACGCAGACGGCGGACCTGCAGCCAGGTTGCCTTCTGTTCCTGACCCGGATGGTCGACGGGCAGCAGGGTGAGTTTGAAGCCGTATTTCTCCGCCAGGATTTTGAGCGTCGGGTTGGCTTCCTTGCCGTAAGGGCTGTTGTGATGGACGTGGACGATTTTCTTGCCCTTGAGCTTGGCCATGCCGCCTTCCTGCCCGCCGATGTACTTGATGACGGCGGAAGCCTGGCTCCAGTAGCTGGTCGGGAAGTTGAAGGTCCACTTGAAGACCCGGCCATCGGCGGCGGCCGTGCGGCCATAGCCCATGGAGTGCACGGGAACCTTGTCGACCCAGGTCTTTTCGATGAGCTGATAGGTGATGCCCGTGGACAGCGGATTGAACACCGCGGCGCCGACGGGGCCTTCCTTCTTCAGTTTTTCATAGCATTCGACACCGACGTCGGTCTTGTAGCCGGTTTCGCATTCGATCAGCTTGATCTTGATGCCGTTGACGCCGCCCCTGGCATTGACCAGGGCGATATAGTCGGAGACACCATTGGCGAACGGCACGCCGTTGGGCGCATAGGCGCCGGTCCGGTACACCAATGACGGAAGCACCATATAGTCTTCCGCCGCGACCACCGGGGCGGTCGAGAACAGGGCGGCGAAAACGGCAGACGTCGCCCCCATAAGTGTCAGTTTTCTCAGGTTCATTTTATTCCTCCCTGAAGTGAAGCGTTAGTTGGTCACCCATTACCCGTGGGATGGCGGTAAAAGCTGCGCCATAAGGGCTCGGCATACCGTAGCATGCGGCCACGGAGCCGCAAACCCCTCCAGAAGCAGCACAAACCGGGGCCCAGACCCCGGAAATCAATGTGGAAACGGCCATAACCTCAACTTTTCTTTTGCGATCTGCCACAACCGGGCCAAACCGTTGGGCTCGACGATCAGGAAAAAGATGATCAGGCCGCCGAAGACCATGAATTCCAGATGCTTCGCCGACGTCGCCTGCATTCCCAGCCAGCCGACCAGGAAATTGGTCAGGCCGATGGGCATCAGGACCATGAAGGCGGCGCCCACCACCGACCCCATGACGCTGCCCAGGCCGCCGATAATGATCATGAACAACACCAGGAACGACAGGTTGATGTCGAAGGCCAGGGTCTCGACGCTGCCCAGGTGCAGGAACAGCATCTCGGCCCCGGCGACGCCGCAGACGAAGGACGAAATGGCGAAGGCCAGGAGCTTGGTCCCCAGCGGGTTGATGCCGATGATCTCCGCCGCGATATCCATGTCGCGGATTGCCATCCACGACCGCCCGACGGCGCTGCGCACCAGGTTCTTGGTCACCAGCCCGAAAACGGTCAGCATGGAAAGCGCGGCCAGGTACTTGACCCATGGCTTGGCGGCGGCACCTGTAATCAGGATCCCGAACAACTCCCGCGGCGGCGCGTCGATGGTGCCCGACGGATTGTAGTTGTAAAACCAGCCCACCTTGTTGAACAGCCAGATCAGGAAGAACTGGGCCGCCAGGGTCGCCACCGCCAGGTAGAACCCCTTGATCCGCAGCGACGGGATGCCGAAGAAGATGCCGACGGCGGCCGAGAACAGGCCCGACGTCAGCAGGACGACGATGATGTTCATCTCCGGGAAACTGGTCGCCAGCTTGTAGGAGGCGTAGGCCCCCACCGCCATGAAGCCGCCGGTTCCCAGCGAAATCTGGCCCGCGTACCCGGTCAGGATATTGAGCCCCAGTGCCGCCAGCGCGTACACCAGGAAGGGGATCAGGATCGCCTGCAGCCAATAGTCGTTGGCGATTAGCGGAACGACGACGAAGGCAAAGATCAGAACGACGGCGAGGAAGATCCGGTCCTGGAGAATCGGGAAGATCGCCTGGTCGGCGCTGTAATTGGTTTTGAATTGTCCGGCTTCCCGGTAAAGCATCTATCAAATCCCCCTATACCCGCTCGATGATTTTTTCGCCGAACAGGCCTTGCGGACGGACCAGCAGGAATCCCAGCGCCAGCACGTAGGCGAACCAGTTCTCGATGGCGCCGCCCAGCACCGGCCCCCAGTAAACCTCGGCCACCTTCTCGCCGACGCCGATGATCAGGCCGCCGACGATGGCCCCGGGCACCGAGGTGAAGCCGCCCAGGATCAGCACCGGCAGCGCCTTCAGCGCGATCAGCGACAGCGAGAACTGCACCCCGCTCTTGGTTCCCCACATTATGCCGGCGACCAGGGCCACCAGCCCCGCCACCGACCACACGACGACCCAGATCGACTTCAGCGGAATACCCACCGACAGGGCCGCCTGGTGGTCGTCGGCGACGGCGCGCAGGGCCCGTCCGACCCGGGTCCGATGGAAAAAGACGGCGAGCACCGCGACCATGGTGGCGGCGCTGGCCGCCGCCACCAGTTCGAATTGGTTCAGCAGCACGCCCTGGATTTCGAAGGATGCCTCGGGAATTCCCAGGTCCAGCCTCTTGACGTTGCTGCCCCAAAGGGTATCGCCCAGCCCTTCCAGGAAGTAGGCCAGGCCCAACGTCGACATGAAGAGGATAATCTGCTCCTGGTTGACCAGGTGGCGCAGAACCAGACGTTCGATGGCGTAGGCGAGGACCACCATGACGGCCGCCGTCATCAGCACCGCGATCGGCGCCGGAATGCCCCAGTCCATGAACCCGACAAGGGTCAGGGCGGCGAACAGCGCCAACACCCCCTGGGCGAAGTTGAACACGCCCGAGGCCTTGAAGATGAGCACGAATCCCAGTGCCACCAGGGAATACATGACCCCCGCCGACAGGCCGCCGATCACGACTTCGATGAAGAACACCGGCGAATCGGCGATATCCAGGAAAGGCGCGACGAAAAAGGCGTAAAGCGTATCCATGCGGTCCTTACTCTCCCCTCATGCCCCGGCCCGGGCGGGCGTCCGGATCCAGTCCCAGGGCATCAGCTTTCTCCCAGATAGGCGCGGATGACGACAGGGTCGCTCCGCACGTCGTCCGGCGTCCCCTCGGCGATCTTCACGCCGTGATCCAGGACCACGACCTGGTTCGACAGGTCCATGACCACCCCCATGTCGTGCTCGATGAGGACAATGGTGGTGCCGAACTCGTC